>JBJEKR010000132.1:0-12093 GCA_051878735.1 Prevotella sp.
TATGGAAGTTGAAAAAATTATGCAGCAGTTGGAGCAGAAGCACCCTGGTGAACTGGAGTATCTGCAGGCAGTTAGAGAAGTGCTATTGTCGGTGAAGGATGTCTATAATCAGCATCCGGAATTCGAGAAGGCAAAAATCATCGAGCGCATAGTAGAGCCCGAAAGAGTGCTGACATTCCGCGTGCCTTGGGTTGACGACAAGGGCGAAGTGCATGTCAACATAGGATACCGCGTTCAGTTTAACAGTGCCATCGGTCCTTATAAGGGCGGATTGCGCTTCCATCCATCTGTAAATCTTTCGATATTGAAGTTCCTCGGATTCGAGCAAACGTTCAAGAACGCTCTCACCACTCTGCCTATGGGTGGCGGTAAGGGAGGCTCAGACTTCTCTATCCGCGGACGTTCAGACAACGAGGTGATGCGCTTCTGCCAGGCATTCATGACGGAGTTGCACAAGGTCATCGGTCCTTCCGAGGACGTTCCTGCAGGCGACATCGGTGTTGGAGCACGCGAGATAGGCTACCTCTTTGGCATGTACAAGAAGCTCACACACGAGTGGAGCGGAGTGCTCACTGGTAAGGGCTTGGAGTGGGGCGGCTCGAAGATTCGTCCAGAGGCAACTGGCTTCGGCGCACTCTACTTCGTCAACGAGATGCTGCAGACCCACGGACTCGACATCAAGGGCAAGACCGTGGCAATAAGCGGATTCGGAAATGTGGCTTGGGGTGCTGCAACAAAGGCTACCCAACTTGGTGCAAAGGTAATAACCATTTCTGGTCCTGACGGCTACATCTACGACCCAGAGGGCATCAGTGGCGAGAAGATTGACTACATGCTCGAACTGCGTGCCAGCGGCAACGATGTCTGCGCTCCTTACGCTGAGGAATTCCCTGAAGCTACATTCGTACCAGACAAGCGTCCATGGGAAGTGAAGTGCGACATTGCCCTTCCATGCGCTACACAGAACGAGGTGAGCGGCGAGGATGCCGATTGTCTATTGGCAAACAAGCCTTTGCTCGTAGCTGAGGTGTCTAATATGGGTTGCACGGCTGAAGCTGTCGATAAGTTCATCGCCGCTGGTCAGCTCTTCGCACCCGGCAAGGCTGTCAATGCTGGTGGCGTAGCGACATCAGGTCTTGAAATGACACAGAATGCCATCCGTCTGAGCTGGAGCGAGGAAGAGGTTGACAAGAACCTCCACCAGATTATGCACAACATTCACGAGCAGTGCGTAAAATATGGCAAGGAGCCTAACGGTTACATCAACTACGTGAAGGGCGCAAACATCGCCGGATTCATGAAGGTTGCCAACGCCATGATGGCACAAGGAATCGTGTAGTTTAAATTAAGAATTAAGAATTAAGAATTAAGAGTGAAGAATTAAGAATTAAGAGTTAAGAATTGAGAGTGAAGAGTGAATTAAGCAAAAAGTCATATCGAAAAGATGTTTCCAACGTCCTTAAACGGGCTTTGGTGCTGATGGTATTGCTTCATTCTTCATTCTTCACTCTTCATACTTCATTCTTCACTCTTAATTCTTCATTTTCCACTCTTCATTCTTCACTCTTCATTCTTCATTCTTCATTTTCCATTTCCGCTCAAGGACTGCAGAAGGGCAAGGCTTCGTATTATTCCAAGAAAGCTACTGGAGCACGTACCAGTAGCGGCGAGCGACTACACCATGATAGTCTGACATGCGCCCATCGCACTCATCCTTTCGGTACAAAACTAAAAGTGACGAACGTGCAGAATGGACGGACTGTGGTCGTAAAAGTGACCGACCGCGGTCCATTTGGCAAAGGACGCATCATCGATCTCTCTTGGGGAGCAGCGAAGCAACTCGGCATATTGACACAAGGGGTGGCAATGGTGACTGTGGAGATTGACAACAGCGACCTGATAATTCCATTCAAGCCGAAGGACGACAAGAAGCTATATGAGATAGACTTCGACACTCAAGACCCGGGGCCGTCGATGATACCTGTGTGGCAAGACATGAAAGAGGCGCAGCGTAAGGAGTCGAAACCACTACATAAACTCGGCGACTCTTCGACACAGCAAAAACAGCAAGCTGCCCAGCAGAATGTCCAGCAACAGACTACCGAGACGCATCACTCTGCAACCAAGACAAACTCATCGGTTCTTGACGAGATAGACAAGAATCCCAACAAATCAAGAGTGTCACAAAAGCGAAGCGTAAGCAAATGACCTGCATTATAAGTTTTCGTTGATTTTGATATAACTTTTTCTGGCTTTTTGCATCATAATTGAAAAAAAAGTTGTAAGTTTGCAGTCCATAACATAAATAGACTTCAATTATGATGAAACAACTATTGACAATCGCATTTCTCCTGATGCCAGCATTTGCATCGGCTGCCGACAAGCAAGTGAAGGCAAGTGATAAGAACATTTCCTTTGTTGGACGTACAGAGACTCTGCCCGATGGTGGAGTAAGGTATGACTGGGTGGGTACATACATGAAAACCCGTTTCACAGGCGGACGCATAGGTGTTGTGGTGTCTGAAACAGGCACGAGCTACTACAACATCATCATCGATGGAAAGGTGACGAAGAAGATAAAGATTACGGGTAAGGAACCACAGACGATAATGCTGGTTGAGAAAATGTCAAAGGGCGAACACGAGCTTATGTTGCAGAAATGTACAGAGGGCGAGTATGGCTGCACCACGATACACGCCTTGGTGGTGGACAACAGCGCAACGCTCTCGCCGGTGGAACCTAAAAAGCGACTCATTGAGGCTTACGGTGACTCATACACCTGTGGCTACGGCACCGAGGGACAATCGGCAAAGGAACGGTTCAAGCTCGAAACAGAGAACTGCAACAAGGCTTACGCTTGCATCATCGCACGCTATTTCGATGCCGACTACCGTCTTATAGCACACTCAGGATTTGGCATGGTAAGGAATTGGGGTGATAAAAAGCAGAGGTCGGACGACAACTTATCTACACGCTACACGCAGACATACGACCAGTTTGCCTCCACACCGTTCGACTACAACCAACGCCGTCCTGACATCGTGACTATAAACCTTGGCACAAACGACTTTTCGCCTACTGCCATTCCAGAGGCAAAGGACTATGTAGAGGCATATATAAAGATGATCGAGACCATCAGTGCTCGCTACGACAATGTGCCCATCCTCTGCATCACTCCCCACTCGTCTAACGAATATCTCCGTGCAGCCATCAAGTTGCTTAAGGAGCGCACTGCCAACCGATACGCCAACGTACATTTCGCCAATCCAATGAACAATATAGTCAACGACAACGTTGACCTTGGCTCCGACTGGCATCCAAACTATCAGGGGCAGAGAAAAATAGCGATGACGCTGATACCACAGATTTCAAAGATAATGAATTGGGAAGTAAAATGAACTCAAACATACCACAGGAATGGAATAAATTCTATCTGCGTGATGTGTCGTTCGTAAATCTGATGACACGACGCATCTTCAACGTGCTCATCGTTGCAAACCCATACGACGCTTTCATGCTCGAAGACGACGGACGAGTCGATGAAAAGATTTTCGATGAATATATGGACCTCGGACTGCGCTATCCACCTACGTTCACGCAGGTGAGTACCACGGAAGAGGCCAACGAGGTGCTGCGTAACACCGACATCGACCTCGTCATCTGTATGCCGGGAAATGCCGACAACGATGCCTTCGACGTGGCACGTAAGGTGAAGGAAGACTCGCCCGACATTCCATGCGTCGTGCTCACTCCTTTCTCACACGGCATAACCAGACGAATGCAGGACGAAGATCTCTCGATGTTCGACTACATATTCTGTTGGCTTGGCAACACCAACCTCATTCTCTCCATCATAAAGCTGATAGAGGACAAGATGAACATCGAGCACGACATCAACGAGGCAGGTGTGCAGATGATACTGCTTGTTGAGGATAGCATTAGGTTCTACTCGTCCATTCTGCCTAACCTCTATAATTATATTCTCCAGCAAAGCAAACGCTTCTCTACAGAAGCCCTTAACCCTCATGCAGCCTCGCAGCGTAAGCGCGGGCGACCGAAAGTCGTGCTTGCCCGCAACTATGAGGAAGCGATGGAACTGTATGAACGCTATCACGAGAACACGCTTGGCGTAATCAGCGACACGCGATTCCCTAAGGACGGCGAGAAAGATGCCGAGGCGGGACTGAAGCTGTTGCGTGAGATACGCCGATGCGACGAGTTCGTGCCTCTTATACTGCAAAGCTCAGAGAGCGACAACCGACTGAAAGCTGAGAAAGAGGGCTTCCGCTTCGTCGATAAGAACTCGAAGAAGATGAACATCGACCTGAGAAACCTCATGGAGAAGCATA
Organism: Prevotella sp.; assembly: GCA_051878735.1. Classification (GTDB taxonomy): domain Bacteria; phylum Bacteroidota; class Bacteroidia; order Bacteroidales; family Bacteroidaceae; genus Prevotella. Next base: position 4,350 of record JBJEKR010000132.1, read on the forward strand.
TGGGATTCGGCGACTTCATCTTCCGCGACCCAAAGACAGGCGACGAGGTGATGCGCATACGCTCGCTTAAGGAACTGCAAGACAACATCTTCAAGATTCCCGACGATTCGATGCTCTACCACATCTCACGCAATCACATGAGTCGTTGGCTCTGCGCGAGGGCAATCTTCCCCGTATCGGCTTTCCTTAAGCATGTCACATGGCACAAACTGCAGGACGTACAAGCTCACCGACAGATTATCTTCGATGCCATTGTGCAGTATCGACAGATGAAGAACATCGGTATTGTGGCGGTGTTCGACCGTGGGAAATTCGATGCCTATAGCCATTTTGCACGTATCGGCGACGGTTCGCTTGGTGGCAAGGGACGCGGACTGGCTTTTCTCGACAACATCATTAAGCGTCATCCAGAGCTGAATCAGCTGCAAGGTGTACAGGTGTCCATTCCACGCACCGTGGTGCTATGCACCGACATCTTCGATGAGTTTATGGACACCAATAACCTCTATCAGATAGCTCTCAGCGATGCTCCCGACGACGTGATACTGAGTCACTTCCTGCGCGCCCAGCTTCCCGACTCGCTCATTGCCGACTTCTTTACGTTCTTTGATGCCGTGAAGTCGCCCATTGCCGTGCGCTCGTCGTCGTTGCTTGAAGATAGCCACTATCAGCCCTTTGCCGGCATCTACTCTACCTATATGGTTCCCTATCGTGAGGACAAGTACGAGATGCTGCGAATGTTGGCGTGTGCCATCAAGGGTGTCTATGCCTCTGTATATTACAAAGACTCAAAGGCTTACATGACAGCCACGAGCAACGTGATAGACCAGGAGAAGATGGCGGTCATTCTGCAGGAGGTCGTGGGCAAACGGTATGGTGACCGCTACTATCCGAACTTTAGCGGTGTGTTGCGTTCGATAAACTATTATCCCATTGGCGACGAGAAGGCCGAGGAAGGCATAGCAAGCCTCGCATTGGGTCTTGGAAAATATATCGTCGATGGAGGACAGACGTTGCGCGTCAGCCCCTATCACCCTAACCAAGTGCTACAGACCAGTGAACTTGAAACAGCCCTGCGTGAGACGCAGACACGCTTCTATGCCCTCGATATGAAGAACGTTAGCGAGGACTTCAAGGTTGACGATGGCTTCAACATTCTCAACCTCAGGGTTAAGGAAGCAGACAAGGATGGCTCGTTAAGGTACATCGCCTCGACCTATGACCCCTACGACCAGATAATACGCGACGGAATATATGAGGGCGGGCGAAAGGTCATCTCGTTTTGCGGAGTGCTTCAGCACGGCATCTTCCCACTGCCTAAACTATTGCAGATGGCACAGGAGTATGGTGCTGCCGACATGAAGCGCCCTGTGGAGATAGAGTTTGCATGCAACATCAACGACGACCGTACGGGTGAGTTCTATCTGCTGCAGATTAGGCCCATCGTCGATAGTAAGCAGATGCTCGACGAAGACATTGCTGCCATCGCCGACGACAAGTGTCTGCTACGCTCTGATAATTCGCTTGGCCATGGCATAAGCGAGGAGGTTTGCGATGTTGTGTACGTGAAGACTGGCGACGACTTTACGGCAGCCAACAATCCCGCTATAGCCGAAGAGATAGAACGTATCAACCGCCGCTTCCTCGACGAGAAGAGAGGCTATATACTTGTGGGTCCAGGTCGTTGGGGCTCAAGCGACTATTGGCTTGGAATACCCGTGAAGTGGCCACACATCAGCGGCGCACGGCTCATAGTAGAGGCAGGCTTGAAGAACTATCGCGTTGACCCAAGCCAGGGAACGCACTTCTTCCAGAACCTCACTTCGTTTGGTGTCGGCTACTTTACCATCAATACATATAACAACGATGGCCTCTTCCGTCAGGATCTGCTTGACCAGATGCCTGCCATAGAAGAGACCACCTATGTGCGTCATGTGCGCTTCGACCGCCCGCTAAAAATCATGATGGACGGAAAGCGACAGATTGGAGCCGTTCTGCTTTAGAACCAGCCGACGAGCTTAGACGTGTAGTTCTTAACTGCCGTCTGTAATGATGTGCTTACGCTATAGTCAGTATCGTCAGCATCAGTGAAAGTCCATTTGAAGTCACCCTTATCCATGCGTCCTGCTCCTATACGTCCGGTGACATAGGCAGGAACGTCGGTGGCTTCGAGTGGGCTATAATTGTACATCAGCGAAGAGCTGGTGTCGAAGTTGTCGTAAGCCGTGCTGCCAGACAGCGCCGTCACGCTTGAAGGAACCTGCTCGTCGCGCGTCTCAGCTTCGTAGCAGTCAAACGACGTGGCATTGTCATTGTGGGTTATTGGCGTGTAGTTGCCGCTCGTCTTCTTCTCGGCATAGACGTTTCCAAAACTCTTTATCACACCACCGTCCTCTCCTGAGAATGTGCCTGACCCCTGGGCATCGGTGCCTTGCTTCGAGATGAGCATAGGGTTCTTCGTGGCACGGAAATAGTTGCGCTCCACAAACACGCTTGACCCTTTTGTGGCTCCAACACCGTATTTCGAGCAACCGTCGTAGTAGTTGTTCCACACGTGGACACTCATAGTGCGAACACGAGGATGACGCGAGTCGCTGTGGTCAAACCAGTTGTGGTGGTAGTCGATGTAGTTTGGTCCCGATTCGCTTGTCATGCCGCATAGTGAAGCCTTGCCACTGTCGAAGAGATGGTTGTAGGCTATTGTGATATACTGTGAATCGCCTTTCACATCTATGGTGCCGTCACCCTTGGCCTGGTCGCTGTCGCTGCCCGGTTTTCCATAGAATAGGTCGAGATGGTGAATCCAGCAGTGTTTGTTGTCGGTGTCAAGGCTCACTGCATCGTCCATACACCACATTATTGCAAAATTGCGCAGCTCTACGCTTACGGCATTGCGTAGTAGGAAGCCGAAGCCCCATACAGCGGCATCGTTGCCTATGCCCTCGATAGTAATGTTCAACGCTCCTGATTTGTTGTTTTTTATTTGCAAGCCTTCAGCGGAGCTACTGAAACTATCCATGCTTTCTGCCGTGACAGTACCGACAAGACGTACGCAAAGCGGACGTGTCTCGTAGCCTTTGAGATAACCGTCGAGTATATCCTGTAGGCCTTTATATGTTGTGGTAGCACCCTTTTCGCTTGTAGTCACGTCGAGGGTTACGGTCTTTGCCGTTGTTGCCGAGACGTAGATTACACGTGCATCGCTCTTCAATGTGCCATCGTCGTTATATGCTCCGATGCCGCTATAGTTGAGATGTGCAAAACCGGAACGGTCATAAGCCTCCACGTCAATGTTATCGGCAATGCTTGCCTGTGCCGTCTGTTCGGCATCATTGACAACTGGCACTATCTTAAGCGAATATCCACTGCCAGCCTTCAGTCCTGGCACGTCAACACGTCCCATGTCTGGATACTTCCTGACCAACTCGTTGTCCACCTTGGTGTAGTCGGTGTAGCTGCCACCTTTTATATATACGTTGTAAGATGTGGCCTCTGCAGTTAGCTCCCATTCTGCAAATGCTGTTTCAAGCCAGCCTCCGGCACGTGTTATTACAACGCCATTATTGGTTATGTCACCTTCGCCGCCTTCCATGGTTTGTGCCTTGGCAAACGAGATGTTGCTTACACTGTTGGTGTACACGTCAGACCATTCGCCTGTCTTTGGCGACACGGTGACGGTTCCCGCATCCTTGTCGATGTCTATTGAGCTGAGGTCCGATGTATTGTAGAATTTCAGCTCGTTGCCGAGAGTTTGCAGACGAGCCTGGTTTTGTGTCAGGTCGGCTTTGGTGGAGTGGTCGGCGGCTGGTGTAGAACCACCCGTCTCGCTTCCGCCGCTCTCGCCTGCCTTTATCGAATATACATAAATACCGCCGTCTGATGTCAGCGTGACATCGCCGTCAGCAACTACAGTTCCCACATTTGTAGTCTTTGAGGTCGATTTAGTAAACCCTTCTGTAATGGTGAGGTTCGTCGGAGTCAAGCCACGTTCCGTGCTGTTACTTGAGCTTTGACATTCTACCGTGACCACGTCGCCGGCCTTCAGGTTCGGTATGGTTATTACTCCGTCTGCACCATTCAGCGTGAGGCTCGATTTCTTTTGGTCTATGCGTATTCTGTCGCTTGCAGAAACTGTCAATAGCAGTCCCTTGCAGAATTCCAGTTCCTGCCCATTGGCTTTCAATGCCTCGTTGTTATGGACATTCACGTTTTTCCATCTGTTGTTGCTAGAGTCCCATGTCCAGTTTTGGGTATCGGCATTAAGGTTGGCTTTGTCTGCATCGGTCAAGCTGCCAAAGTTCCATGTCTGAGCGTTGGCAACGGCAGCCACCATCATCAGCATCATGGCAAGAAATGCTTTAGTAAAATTCTTCATGTCAAAAAAACAGGTTTTGTTTAGTTAATCAATCCTTTTTAATCTCTATTTTACCACTTTCTTTCCATCGACGATGTAAATGCCCTTTTGAAGAGCATCGAGCGAAAAGCCGACGAATTGTCCACCAAGAGTGTATATCGCTTTTGGCTTGTCTTTGTCGGCCTCTACTTTGCCCACCTCCGAGGAGCCGCTATAGACAAGAGTCAGTGTCAACGACTCAATGTCGAAAGTCATTACGCTGTTGTTGTCGAAGGTCAAGTTTGCTTGATCGCCGTCGAAGGTGATTTTCACGCTTCCACTTCCCTTCTCAACACCATCTACCAACACCTTTACGTCGGTGTCGGCCTGTGCATTTAGGCACATTGCCATCAAGGCACATGCTAGAGTAAAAAATTTCTTTTTCATTTAGAAGTTATTAGTTATTCAAGTTTCGCATGTCCTAAACTTGCGAAACTCTTTAGTTATTTTCGACTACAAAAGTACTACAAAAAAATCTTTAACGTCGATTTTCGATGGTTAAATCATACGCAAACGATTACGTTGTTTTTAATGCTCATTTTCTTCTCTCAATGCTTGGCATATAGGAAAAATATGTGTAAATTTGCGGCCGACAATCTAAATGTGAAACTCAAAATGTAAACTTTAATTATGCGACGACTATTGTCTTTGACCTTTGCAGCTTTGTTCTGCTGTGCCCAATCGTTCTCTGCCGATGACAGAGGCTATGCGCTACCCATCATCCCAGGTTATCATCCAGACCCTTCTGTGTGTCGTGTAGGCAACGACTATTACCTCGTCAATTCCTCATTCCAATATTTTCCAGGTGTGCCCATCTTCAAGAGTAGCGACATGAAGCACTGGACGCAGATAGGCAACGTCCTTGACCGCGAGAGCCAGTTGCCGCTGAAAGGAGCCTCTTCCTGGACTGGCATCTATGCGCCTACCATCCGCCATCACAACGGACTCTTCTACATGATTACCACCAATGTAGGCGGAAAGGGAAACTTCTTTGTCACTGCCGAGCGTCCCGAAGGTCCGTGGAGCGAGCCCATTTGGCTCAGTCAGCAAGGCATCGACCCTTCGCTCTATTTTGAAGATGGCAAATGTTATATGGTGAGCAACCCTGACAATACGATTACGCTCTGCGAGATAGATCCCACGACAGGAAAACAGCTTACCGAGAGCCGCGGCATCTGGCAAGGCACTGGAGGACGCTATCCCGAAGGACCGCACATCTACAAGAAAGACGGCTACTACTATCTGCTCATTTCAGAGGGAGGTACCGAGATAGCCCATAAGCTGACCATTGCACGCAGTCGCAACATCTACGGCCCCTATGAGTCCAATCCTGCAAATCCCATCTTCACACACTGCTGCATGGCTGGACAGTCGAGTCAGGTGCAGGGTACTGGCCATGGCGACCTTGTTGAGGATGCCAACGGTAACTGGTGGATGACGTTCCTCGCTTTCCGATTCTTCAATGGCTCCTATCACCATCTCGGACGCGAGACGTACCTTGCCCCAGTGGAGTGGTCGGCAGAAGGCTGGCCAATAGTCAACGGCGGCGAGACACTTCTGCCTGTGACACAGGAAACTGATTTTACGGCATTGCCTCAAACGACCATTTCCAATTCGGCCTCTAAAGGTTTCAAGGCTATGGGAGCAGAATGGATATACATCCAGAATCCTGACTCTACGAAGTATGAACTTCGTGGAAAGACTCTTCGTCTGCATGGTTCGGCAAGCACGTTGACAGAGAACAACCGCCCCACTTTCGTAGGTCGCCGACAGCAACATGCCGACATGACCGTGACCGTGGGCATCGACGCTTCACAGTTGAAGCCAGGCGACGAGGCTGGACTTACGGCATATCAGATTCACGATGGTCATTGTGAAGTACTTGTAGGGTGTGCTGATGACGGCAGATTCTTTGCCACCGTTCGCTACCGCATGAAAAACCTTGAGAAGACAGAGGAGAAGGTGTGGCTTGACAGCCCCAAACAACAACTCGTGCTTCGCGCCACGCCAGAGCTTTACGAGTTTCTTTGCGGCAAGGACTCCAAGTCGCTCCGCCAACTTGGCACCATTGCCCCGCAGCTGATGAGTACTGAGGTGGTGGGAGGCTTCACCGGCATTGTCCTTGGCATCTATGCCACAGGCAGTGGTTCAGCCGACTTCCTGTATTTCGACTATAGCCACTAATGAGACATTTTTTGCTAACTCCACCTTACAAATGGCAACGAAACTGTAAGTTATTATTTGATTTATGTGAAAAATAGTAGTTTCTTTCAATTAAAAAAAGACAAAACACTTGTTTTTCAGAAATTAAAATATTAACTTTGTAGCCGAAAAGAAAGATTGGATTTCAAATTAACAATAAATATACAAATTAATTATTATGGTAAGTTACAAAGAATTGGGTCTCGTAAACACTCGCGAGATGTTTAAGAGAGCTGTTGCTGGCGGTTACGCAATTCCAGCATTCAACTTCAACACAATGGAGCAGATGCAGGCCATCGTACAGGCTGCCGTTGAGACAAAGTCTCCTGTCATCATGCAGGTTTCGAAGGGCGCACGCAACTATGCTAACGCTACCATCCTCCGCTACATGGCTCAGGGTGCCGTAGAGTATGCTAAGGAACTTGGCTGCGAGCATCCTGAAATCGTGCTCCACCTCGACCACGGCGACAGCTTCGAGCTTTGCAAGGACTGCATCGACATGGGCTTCTCTTCTGTGATGATTGATGGTTCTCATCTCCCATACGAGGAGAACGTTGCCCTCGCTAAGAAGGTCGTTGACTATGCTCACCAGTACGATGTTACCGTTGAGGCTGAGCTTGGTGTACTCGCAGGTGTTGAGGACGAGGTTTCTGCCGCAGAGTCTCACTATACAAAGCCTGAGGAGGTTATCGACTTCGCTACACGCACAGGCTGCGACTCTCTCGCCATCTCTATCGGCACTTCTCACGGTGCTTACAAGTTCACTCCAGAGCAGTGCACACGTGACCCGAAGACCGGTTTGCTCGTGCCACCTCCATTGGCATTCGACATTCTTGCTGAGATCGAGCAGAAGCTCCCAGGCTTCCCAATCGTTCTCCACGGCTCTTCTTCAGTTCCACAGGACGAGGTTGCTACCATCAACCAGTACGGTGGCAAGCTGCCAGACGCTATCGGTATTCCAGAGGATCAGCTGCGTCAGGCTTCCAAGTCAGCCGTTTGCAAGATCAACATCGACTCTGACTCTCGTTTGGCAATGACTTCTGCCATTCGCAAGCATCTTGCAGAGCATCCTGGTGACTTCGACCCACGTCAGTATCTGAAGCCAGCTCGTGAGAACATGAAGAAGATGTACATCCACAAGATTGTGAA
>JBJEKR010000133.1:0-12024 GCA_051878735.1 Prevotella sp.
ACTATCTCATCGAGGGCTATCCGCACAACGTCGCACTCATTGCCAGCGACGAGGGCTTCGGACAGAACGACTATGTGGTTACGGAGCGTCCGTTGGTAATCGTAACGGCTCCCGGACCTGGAAGCGGCAAGATGGCTGTATGTCTGAGTCAGCTCTACAACGAGAACAAGCGCGGAATAAGGGCCGGATATGCAAAGTTTGAGACTTTCCCAGTGTGGAATCTGCCGTTGAAGCATCCCGTAAACATTGCCTACGAGGCTGCCACCGCCGACCTCAACGACGTGAACATGATCGACCCGTTCCATCTTGAAGCCTACAACAAGATTGCCATCAACTACAACCGCGACATTGAAATCTATCCAGTGCTCAACGCCCTCTTTGAAGGCATCTATGGCACCAATCCATACAAGTCGCCTACCGACATGGGCGTCAACATGGTGGGATTCTGCATCAGCGACGATGATGTTTGCTGTGAGGCGTCGAAGGACGAGATTGTACGCCGATACTACGATGCGACGAACAAGTTGGCGCGTGGAGCTTGCAACGAGCCCGAAATCAGCAAGATACAGCTGCTCTTCAACCAAGCGAAGATAAGTACCGACTTCCGTCGAACCACCACGGCAGCCAAGGAATGTCTGCGACGAACGGGACACACGTCGGCGGCAATAGAACTTGAGGACGGCACGATCATTACGGCACATTCAAGCCTCTTGCTTGGGTGCAGTGCTGCCTTGTTGCTAAACGTAACGAAGCATCTGGCAGGAATAGACCATGACATGAACCTCATTCCGCAGTCGATGATTGAGCCTATACAATATACTAAGGTGAACTATCTTGGCGGTCACAATCCGCGACTCCATACCGACGAGGTCCTCGTCGCACTGTCAGTGTTGTCGCAGGTTGACGAGAATTGCCGCCACGCCCTTGAACAGTTGCCCAAGCTCCGTGGCTGTCAGGTACACTGTACGGTGATGCTCAGCGAGGTTGACCGCAAGATATTCAAGAAACTCGGCGTAAACCTGACTTGCGATCCTGTGATGAAGAAATAAGAACTCTGGGAGTGTTGGCATCCCGCCCGCACTCTCAGATATTTTTTTTCATAATATTACGCAAAAGAACTTAAAATAGGGGAATGTAATTTGGAATTGTTGCTTTTATGTGTTATTTTTGCAGAAACACAATTTCAAATATTCATGATAATAACTGTATTAGTCCTAATTGTAACCGTGGCAATGTTCATTGTCGGTAGGCTTCGTGCCGACATCGTTGCCCTATGTGCCTTGACCATACTCATCTTGTGTGGAATACTGTCGCCAACCGAGGCTTTGGCAGGATTCTCCAATCCCGTAGTCATCATGATGGTGGGACTGTTTGTCGTTGGTGGAGCAATATTGCAGACAGGACTGGCAAAGGCGGCGAGCCACAAGATAATGCGTCTGGCTGGCAGCAACGACACGGCAATGTTTCTGCTCGTAGTCATTGTAACGGCTGTCATTGGAGCCTTTGTCAGCAATACTGGTACCGTCGCACTGATGATGCCGATAATCGTATCTATGGCAATGGAGAGCCGAAAGAGTCCTTCGCGACTGCTCATGCCACTGGCTTTCGCAAGCAGCATGGGAGGTATGCTGACGCTCATCGGTACGCCGCCAAACCTTGTAATCGACGAGACGTTGCGCGAACACGGACACGAGGGACTTTCCTTCTTCTCGTTCTTTCCTGTGGGCATAATCTGCCTTGTCATTGGTATCGTTGTCATGCTTCCCTTGAGCAAGTTGCTCGTGAAGAAGACTGCCGGCGAGGGACGCAAGCGCGAAAAGTCGCTCGAAGAACTTGTTGAGGAATATCGTCTCGACAACAACGTTGAGGCTTACCGTGTCGATGCCCGCAGCGGCATAGTGGGCAGGACAGTGGCACAGCTTAACCTTCGTGCAGAGCACAACATATCGATAATGGAAATACGCAACGAGACGTCGCGACATCGTGGATTGATAAAGAACGTTACGCAGTCGTTGCCAACGCAGGACAGCGTCATTACAGCCGACGACATCCTCTATCTGCAAGGACCGAAGGAAAAGATAGCGCGCTTCGCCTCAGCCGCCTGTCTGAGAAAACAGGATGCCACGACTCTTGACTTCTACGACATTGGCATTGCCGAGATTGTCGTGATGCCTGAGTCGCGACTTGTTGGGCAGATGCTGAGTCAGTCGCGTCTGCGTGAGCAATATCAGATTAATGTGCTTGGAGTGAAGCGCAGCCACGACTACATCACTGCCGACTTGCCAACGGTGAAGCTGAAGGCTGGCGACACACTGCTCATTCAAGGTCAGTGGGAGAACATCTCGAAGATTGACTCTGAGGAAGAAGATTGGCTGCTGCTTGGTCAGCCTAAGGCGATGGCAGAGCGAGTTCCTTTGAACTACAAGGCTCCGCTTGCCGCACTTATCATGCTTGTGATGATTGCCGTCATGGTGTTCGACTTCATACCTATTGCCCCTGTTACGGCAGTAATTGCCGCTGGCTTGCTGATGGTTGTGTCGGGTTGTTTTCGCAGCGTCGATGCCGCCTATAAGACCATCAACTGGGAGAGTGTGGTGCTTATTGCTGCCATGATGCCTATGGCAACGGCTTTGGAGAAAACTGGCGTTTCGTCGATGGTAAGTCACAGTCTTGTTGCCGCTCTCGGTAGTATAGGACCAATAGCGTTGCTTTGCGGCATCTATTTCACCACGTCGCTTCTCACTATGTTCATCAGCAATACGGCTACGGCAGTCCTTATGGCTCCCATTGCCATGAGTGCCGCCACGGAGCTTGGCGTCAGTCCTTTGGCGTTCCTCTTTGCCGTAACACTTGGTGCCAGCATGTGCTTCGCCTCGCCGTTCTCCACCCCTCCCAACGCCCTTGTTATGCAAGCTGGCGGCTACACCTTCAGCGACTACATAAAGGTGGGTTTGCCTCTGCAGATAATCATGGGCATCGTGATGACCATAGTCCTCCCGCTCCTTTTCGCATTTTAAAATAAGGCGTTCTGTCCATATTTATGCGTAGCCATTAGTTGTGATGCTGATGGTGGGAGAGGGGAGCGGGTAATCATTAACAAGTAGCATCGACGAATAAATCATGATTTCTCGGTATTGCACATGCCACGGAATAGTCTTACTTTTGCATTCCAAAACATTAAGAACAAAAGAGTAAGAGAAATGAAAACGACAATCGTGATTTATGGTTCCTCAACGGGAACATGTGAGGCGGTGGCACAGAATATAGCCACAAAACTTGGAGTACAGGCAGTGAATGTGCAGGACATGACAGCCGACATAATCAATAGCCACGACAATCTCATTATTGGCACTTCGACATGGGGCGCAGGAGAAATGCAGGACGACTGGTATGACGGAGTGAAGACACTGCAAGGGTGTAATCTCGCAGGTAAATGTATCGCCCTTTTCGGCACAGGCGATGCCGAATCGTATGGAGATACGTTTGTGGGTGGAATGGGCGAACTCTACAATGCTCTGAAAGACAGCGGTGCACATTTCGTAGGTTCCGTTTCCACTGCCGACTACACTTTCAGCGACTCAGAGGCTGTCATTGGCGGGATGTTTGTCGGACTCCCTATCGACGACATCAATGAAGAGGAAAAGACAGAGCAACGCATAAGCGAATGGGTTGCAATGATTTCTCCTAATCTGTGATATAGAGTTAGTACTTTATTATATGCCATAGCGTGATTAAGAGCCCCGCATCGTTTTAGGTGTGGGGATTTTTTTATTATTTGTTTTCCTAAAATTGTCGCCTACGCTTGACGTTGTTCGTTCAAAGGCTTTGAATGTGCATCCAAAGGTTTTGAACGTGCGTTCAAAGGTTTTGAATGTACATACAAAGGTTTTGAATGAAGGATTCTTAATGAGACCTGCCATCTTTGTATTATTATCCACGAAACACATACAAAGTGACCGACATTTTACGCCGGATTCAGCGCATAAGTGCGGATGAGTCGCCCTCACTCCCAATCAAAACAACGCCCCTCAAGGAATCTTTCAAAGATGCCTTGAGGGGCGGACGTTTAGTTTGCTTATTATTATTTCCATGAGGCAGCCTTAACGCCCTCAGTGATACCGTCGAGAGCAGGCTGGTTGAATATGCTCTTGTTAGAGCGGTCGATGATAGTCATGGTACCCTCTTTGCCTCCACGGTTTGGAGAGTTGATGTCCCATACCATTGGCACCACGCCGTTGTTGCCGGCTTCAGCTACAACCGACTTATACCATGCGGTTATCGACTTGTCGTGCAGTGATTGCTCGTCGCCTATCTCGCGCCACTGTGCGCCGAACTCTCCGAGGATGACTGGCACGCCGTTGGCGTAGAACTTCTGGTTGAGCTTCTGCATAACCGACTTCACATACGACTCGTCACCGTTGTATGTAGGATTATGACCTGTGCCCTTGTTGCCCTCGCCCCAGAACCATACGGCATTGTCGTCGGTCTGTCCTGCGAAGTTCCATGGGTCGTAGAAGTGTACCTCAACCATCAATCGCTTGTCGGCTTCATCGGTAGGCAAAGTGAAGTAGCTCTCACATGCTGACGAAGTGCTGGTGGCAGGAGCCTGAACAACGAGTGAACGATTGGCATTGTTGCCGCCGGTGGCACGCACTGCATCAACAAAAGCCTGATTGTACTTGAGCAGGACGGGAGTGACTTCAGCATGACGATTGTTGAAGAGAGTGTATTCCTGGAATGGCTCGTTCAGTCCAGCAAAGAGCAGATGCTCGTCGTAGTTCTGGAAAGCATTGGCAATCTGTGTCCAGATTGTCTTGAGCATTGTTGATTTCTCTGAGATAGTGGCATCATCCACCTTCACATATTTATCCCTGCTCATACTGAATCCATCAACTTCAATCCAGCCATTGTCCCAATGGTCGTTGAGAACGACATAGAGTCCTGCGTTGATACAGTAGTCAACCACTTCCTGTACACGCTCCATCCACTCGGCGTCAATCTTGCCGTTGGTGCTGTGGATATACCACGAACAAGGAATACGTACCGACTTGAAGCCCTGCGACTTCACGTAGTCGATAATGTCCTGTGTGGTCTTGGTCTTCTGCCATGAAGTCTCAGCTCCGAGACCGTCGCCAGTAGCCTCCATAGTGTTGCCGAGGTTCCAGCCTGGATACATGTCCTTGGCAATCTCCTTGGCAGTGCGGAAGGAGTAAGACTCTTCTGGCTTGACAATCTTGCCCGACTGAGTTACTTGAATTCGTTCATAGGCTCCGTTGAGGTTGGCAAGCACAGTGCCCTGACGCTCCTCGCCCTGATTCTTTTCGCATGTTACCAGGAAAGACGATGATTTCTTGTCGCCAGAGATACGTGCTACAGTGAGCCAGTCGGCTTCAGAGCGCACGAATGCCGTGCCACCCTGTACTGTGAATGTGGCTTCACCACCTTCCACCCCGAACATGAGTTCGGTGGTGGAGATGTTTAGTGTACCATTGCTTTCTGCCAGAGGATTGGGATTGCTGTCGTCACTGCATGCCGACAACATCACCGCACTCATGGCAAAGAGCATTAGGAATAATGATGATATCTTTTTCATATTTTCTTAATTCTTAATTTTTAATTCTTAATCCTTTATTACCACGGCTTTGCGAACAACTCAGAAGAGAAGTTGCCAATGGTGTATTTAGACGACTTCTGGAATCCGAGAGACAGCACGCAGTTGTTGCCCTCCACCTGTGTTTCTCCGTCAAAGGCGGGATTTGCGGCAGTACCAGCACCCCAAATATTGTGGAGCTCAATGCGGAAGTTGCCGTTGCTCTCGAGGTCGCCATAGAGAATCTTCGAAGCATCGAACGGAACGTTCACTCCGTCGTTGACCACAGACTTCAGTTCAGCCGAGAAGCCTGAGAAGTAGCTGCGGATACCCACGATGTCAACGAGACATACAGCACCATTGTTTGGTCCTGCGCCACCACAGTCGGCATCAACGTCAAGAAGCATGCTGAGGTCGGTATCGGAAGCCAGCTTATACTGGTTGTTTTCCTTCACAACCTTGATGGCTCCAGGATTTTCCTTTTCCCAGTTGCCTGGCATACCCCAACCTGGGTCGAGACCTACGGCTGTCTGCTTGGCAGTGAACTCGAGGTTGGTGTCGAGAGAAACGATGGTGAATGTCACCTCGAAGGTGGAGTTGAAAGCGAGGGCGGTCTCTGCCGTTGTCTCACCACCACCAGCGTGGAATGGAGTGTCCTTCAAGCCGTTCCAACTGTCGTTGTGACCACAGCCCCAGATGTTTGCCATCTCAATACGGAACTTGCCGTTGCCTTCAATGTCACCATAATAGAACTTGTTGGCATCAAACAGAACATCATTGCCGTCGGCCTTGATGGCGTCCACACGAACGAATGCATTAGGATATGCAGCTGCGAAGCCCTCGATGTCGATAAGATAAACCTGACCGTAAGCACGTGGTTCGGCGGCGTTGAACGTCACGGTGTATGTACCGGTTTGTCCGCCAGCCACTGTCACCGTTGCACCTGCCCAACAGTCGCTGGGTTCACCGCCACCGGGCTTCTGGCCGTAGCAGTTCAGTGTAGCCTTATATCCATATTTCTCCAACTGCGGAATCATATTGATACTCAAGAGGCATGGACCCTGAGAAGGATCGGTGCGCAACACAGCCAGCTGCAGCGACTTGTCTGTGAGCGAGAGAATCTTGATTTTGTTCTTCAGGTCGTCAACAAAACCAGGAACGAAATTGGCTGGAGCAAGACAGTCGGCACCTGTGAGGGTGATGGTCTTGTTTACCTCATCCACAGTGTATGTACCTTCTTCGGTCGTCTCCTTACCGTCGGCGGCAACATGCTTCACGACAACTGTTCCGTCCTCGTTGAAGGTGATTGAGCCTTGGCAATTAGCGGCACTTCCACCAACAGCCCATGAGTTGCCGGCAAAGTCTGCCGCCCAGCACCATGAGTCGCCTACGATAGGCTCGCCATTGGTTACAGTGCGCCAAGAGTCTTGTGTGCCATAGAAGTATGTAGGACCAGGGAATATCTGATACTCGCCATCGATGGTGAGGTCAATCTCCCAAGTCTTGCAGAGCAGTGACTTGTCGAACGGAATGTTCTTTGCCGTAGATACAGGACGAACGGCAAGAGCCTGATATACAGGTGTCGTTGAACGTCCATTGCCACCCTGATTGAAGAGGTAGCTCATGGCAAACTGCGAATCATTAGCATTGATTGAACCAGAGAGATAGCGGCCTTCTGTGCCAACGCTTGCAGTAGTGCCCTTTGTGCGTGAACCGGCAGCGGGCATGAAGATTGAGTTGCCGTTAGGACCAGTGAACTGATAACCAGCCACACCTTCCTTCTCCATCCACTGTACCTTACAGCAGCGGAAGAGTTCCTCATATTCAGCGATGGTAGGTATCGTTGCCTTACCGTCGCTCACCTTGTTGGCTATGTCCTGCGCCGACTTATAGATATTGCCAGAGGCATAGTCCTCGGGATTGATACTGGTGTTATAGCCAGTGAGGTCGCCGAAACCTACGAGAGCACCAAGCTCTGTCTCTGTCGATGCACCGATGTTGCACTTGCCCCACTTGGTGGAAAGACCGAGGTCAACGAGGTCGTTATCAACATCGAACTCCTTGGCGGGAGTGGTGAACTCCTTGATGTCGCCATATACCACACCCTGACCGAGGTCGAGATAGGCTGCATAATAATAGGTGGTGGAAGGAACAAGTCCGAGTGCCTCGATGCTATAGTCAGTGCCAAGCGCACCTGGAATGCGCACACCGGCACGAACACGCTCGTCGCCAGCTACACCCGAAACTACGATACCCACCTCAGCGTCGGCAGGCAACTGCTGAATCTGTCCTGACAGCTTAACGCTGTTGGCGGTCAAGTCCTTGTAGTCGCCGGTGATGGCCTTGGAGTCGGTGAGCACGAGGCTCTTCACCTCACCCTTCACCGTCACCTTGCCCTGAAGAGTGACGAATGCCTGATAGTAATACACTGTTCCAGGCATACCTGATACATTCGCGCTGAATTCTGCCTCGCTCTGGGCTGTCACCCTGTTTGAGAGCTGGTCCTGCGAAGCACCGTAATAGAATCCGGTGACGTAGGCACTTGCCGACTGACCGTCGAGTCCAGCTACGGTTCCGTGCATTATGGCTGAAGTGGAGGTGACATCGGCAGAACCGGTGACAACCGAACCATCCTTCAACAGCGGTGTGGTGTTCACCGTGATGTCATCGTCGCTACATGCCGTGAAGCACAAGCCCATGACGAAGGCCATTATTCCGTATAATATCTTATTTTTCATTGTTGTTCTTGTTTTATGAGATTACTAAATGTTACTCAATAACGCATGTCACGCTCTCGAACATGTCGGTGTAGTCGCCCTCACCGTATCCGTCAAACTGGATTGAGAGGTCAAGACATGCGCCGGTGAACTTCTGTGTAGCACCTGTGGTGTTCTTCAGTGTGACGGTTGTCTCTCCGTCAACATTCACTGTCACTGCATCGTCGAGGTCGAAGCATCCCGGCTCCCAAGTAGTCTTGATGTTGTTGTCGATGAGTGCGCACTTTGGAGTCTTACTCCATGTGATGACACCAGGCTTGAGCTTGAAGGTCACCTTGATGGTCTGGTCTTTCTTCAGCTTCACGCTGGCGGCATCCTTGAAGATACCCTTGCCGCCCTCACCATAGTGGTGGAAACCGAGACGCACGCATCCGTTCTCAATCCATGAGATTCCCTCGTCGCCATAGTTGTTGTTGAGAGGCACAACGGTAGGACCGCTTGCTCCTGTCTCAATCTTCTTGAAGTTGAGTGTTGCCACGAGATAAGAATCCACGTTGCCGTTCTCGTCGTTTGAGGCAGGAACACCGATAGTCATCGACTCTCCGGGTTCGCAGTCAAGTACGGTAAATTCTTTACCTGTCACGGTCACTGTGCGAGTGTCGTTGCTTGCCGTGAGGATGGTAATCTCATCGTCGAAGGTGAGTTTGCCGTCGGCAATGGTCAGGTTGCCCGACTTGTCGCCACACTCATAGTTGTAGGTTCCGTTGGAAGCACGGTTGATGATAAGCTCGAAGTCGCCAATCTCGTCGCCACAGGCTGGTGCCCAGCTGGTTGAGTAGTCGCCGTTGGTGACGCTCTCCCACTTGCATACTGAAGGTGAACCGTTCCACCACATCCAGTCGTATGGAGTCTCGTCGTTGATAACGTATGTCATTTGGTTGCCCACGTAGGTCACGCCGTTGATTTCGGTTGTGAACATGTCGGTGGCAAGATTACTGAATGTAGGCAACTGAGGCTCTACCTTCTCAATGAGTCCGCTTTCCTCCTTAGGTATGCACTCGCCATTGGTGTCGATAACCTCCTGAGAAACGAAGTTCCAGATAATCCACCAAGGTCCTTCAGAGTTGGTACGCATTGTGGCAATCTGC
The DNA here is from genome assembly GCA_051878735.1 of Prevotella sp. GTDB lineage: Bacteria > Bacteroidota > Bacteroidia > Bacteroidales > Bacteroidaceae > Prevotella. The sequence continues at coordinate 9,456 of JBJEKR010000133.1, forward strand.
AGCAGATAAGGAGTACACTCAATAATCTTGATGTCCTGTGTGTAGTTGGAACATACCTCGTCGAAACCTACGTTGTGCAGTGTGTAGCAGTCGCTGAACGATATGGTGGGATGAGTCATGTCGCTGACGTTGAGGTTGAACTTACCGTTCATCGTCGTACCGCCACTTGCGTCGTTGCGGAATACAACAGCCGTACAACCGTTCTTTGCGTCAAGACCGAATTCCATATAAGAATCCATATATGGGTCGTCGGCAGGAATGAGCCATGACTGGAAGCCTGGGTCCCAGTTGGGCGACCAGTTGTCAGAGCCGAACATCAAGTCGGTGGCACCGCTGCCATCATTCTTCACGTCGTCGGGATTGCCGTACATTACAGGACCCGAGCAACGACCGATACCGTAGCTCTTGTTGCAAGGCACCCATTTCTTCGACTTACCCACGCCACCGGCGAGGTTAGTCCATATCTCATCACTAAGCTGTGCGAAGTCGTTCTGTGCGATGCTGAACTTATAGGGCTCACCATACACCACTCCCGCACGAGTCTCAGCACCGAGAGTCACCTCATAGTCGCCGGCGAAAGGCAACCCGAGGGTCAGTTTCTGTTCCTGCGAACGTCCGTTGGGAGTCACCCACAACGGTGTGCAGCCCTGGAGCTTCGACTCGAGGGTCACATAGTTACCGTCGATCGTCACGGTATAGGCGTCCGGACATTTCAGGTCGTCGCTCGAATACTGCGCGCTACCAAAGCTGAAGTCGTCCGGTGAACAGGCAGCAAGCATCATTGCCGCACCTGCCATCATTGTATATATCTTTTTCAGTTTCATAAGAAATGAACTTTAATTCTTTAATCTTTTAATTTTTTAATTCTTTAATTTCTTAATAGAATTAAGACATTACCAACCTGCATTCTGGGTCAGCACACCACCAGAGAGAGTAATCTGTGTGTTCGGAATCTGCATCAAGCCCTTCTTGGCTGTGAAGTTTTCGATGTTGAACGATGTGGTTGTCTCAACACCGCCATTCTGCACCTTTGCACCGTTCTGTGCTTCGGCGATGGCGCGTCCTGCGTATGCACCATCCTTCTCATAGCGCATGAGGTCCCAGAAGTGGATGCCTTCGAATGCAAATTCAATGGCACGCTCCTTGCGGATGTTCTCGATGCTGTAAGAGAGTGACTCGCCTGGGCAAGAACGCTGGTGAACCATGTTAAGACCAGTGTTGGTGCCTGTCAGCTCAGAGTGCATGAGCAACACGTCGGCGTAGCGCATAACCGTCCAGTCCTGATAGTAGGTGATGTTCATGTGCTGTGCACCGAGTTCGAAGCCCACCTCCTGACGTGTTCCGTCGGAGAAGCACATCGGGGCATACTTGCGGGTGTAGTAACCCGTGTATTCCCATGTATCGTTGACATCAGCCGCAAAACCTGCATCGGCACAGCTCCATACACATGCGCTGAAGCGCGGGTCGGTCTTGTAAGTGTCAACAAACTTCTGTGTCACTGAGCAGGCTCCCCAGCCAGAGGCTATGTTGACGCTTGTGGCACACTTGTTGCGCGGACCGAGATAAACCTGGAACACGTTACCGTCGGCATTGCCATTGTAGTCGGCTGTGGCTGAGAACTTAAGGTTAAGGATAACCTCCTTTGATATGTCGCTCTGCCAACCGCCATTGTTGTAGTACTTGCCCTTGAAGGTGGTATCCCAAGCATAGTTGCTGCCATTGCTTGCGTCCTTGGTACAAGCCGGCATGAACAAGTCGGCATAGTTTGCCTCAAGCTCATAACCACCATTGTTCATTATGTCCTCAAGAGCGTCGATGGCTTCCTGCTTTGAGCAACCCTCATTCTCCTGTCCGTAGTAGCCAGTATAATAAAGGTACGCGCGAGCCATGATAGCCTCAGCGGCATACTTGGTGATGCGTCCGTCGTTGACATCGCGGCTTGACAATGGGAAAGCATCGGCAGGAATGTTGGCAGCAGCATACTTCAAATCCTCGAATATCTGCTTATATACCTCAGCAGCTGCTGTGCGAGGAAGATTCTCCTCAGTGGGCACTGTGATGAGAGGCACGTCGCCAAACATGCGGGCGAGGTCGAAGTAGAGGATGGCACGCAGTGCGCGAGCCTGACCGATGATGCGTCCGCGAGCAGCAAGGTCGCCTTCCCAGTCGGCAGTTTCCTCAGCCTGAATAACCTTGTTGCAGCGGAAGATGGCTGCATAGTAGTTAATCCAGTCGGTGTTGAAAAGGTTGTTGTATGACGGTGCCAATGAGATGTCAAACTGGTCGAGCACGTTGTTGTTCTTGGCATCAGAGAAACCGAGACCGCCGTGAGCCTGGTCGGAGGCAAACTCAGCAAGCATGTACATACCGATTTCCTCGCTGCTTATGGTGCGCTGCCATCCGTCGTAACAGCCCACGAGAGCCATGTCGAGGGCTTCGGCGTTGCGGTATGCTGTCTCGTCGTTCTGACTTGTCTTTGACTCGGTGTCCATTGAGCACGATGTCACTGTCAGACCGGCTACAGCCAATGCGCTATATAAAAATATATGTCTTGTCTTCATAAGAACTT
>JBJEKR010000134.1:0-11848 GCA_051878735.1 Prevotella sp.
TTAAAGTGCGCTCCTCGGTGGCTTCGGGGAGTACAATGCGCTGCTTGTTGCTTTTAGCGCGCTCGATGATTTTTTGTACTAAATCCATATTAAGTTATTTGTAGTTTGGAAATTTGTTTCATCTCGTTTATAAAGTTTGTTTTGACAACTCCACTTTACATTTTGCAAAAGTAAACAAAATATTTGGAATACTTCATATTTCATCTGCTTTTTTTTATTAAAATGTGATTTTTTCTTTTCTTAAATCGAAAAAAATACACTACCTTTGCAGCAGAAAAGATACATTATTAAATATAAATGATATTATGGCAAAGAAAGCATTACTCATGATTCTCGACGGATGGGGAATCGGAAAACATGGAAAAGGCGACGTAATATACAATACGCCAACACCTTATCTCGACTATCTTACAGCTGTCAGCGCACACTCTGAACTTCAGGCTTCCGGCGAAAACGTTGGTCTGCCCGACGGACAGATGGGAAACTCTGAAGTGGGACACCTCAACATCGGCGCAGGACGCGTGGTTTATCAGGATCTCGTGAAGATTAATCGTGCCTGCAAAGACGGCTCAATAATGGAGAATCCGCAAATAAAGGCTGCCTACGGCTACGCCAAGGAGACAGGCAAGCGTCTGCACCTTATGGGTCTTACCTCTGACGGAGGCGTTCACTCTTCACTCGACCATCTTTTCAAGCTCGTTGAGATTGGCAAGGAGTATGGTTTGACACAGACTTTTGTCCACTGTTTCATGGACGGTCGTGACACCGACCCAAAGAGTGGTGTAGGTTTCATCAAGCAGCTTTCTGATGTTTGTGAGAAGAACGATGCTCACATCGCATCTATCGTTGGTCGTTTCTATGCCATGGACCGCGACAAGCGTTGGAACCGCGTAAAAGAGGCTTACGACCTGCTCGTTGAGGGCAAGGGCAAGCAAGCTGAGTGCATGGTTAAGGCAATGGAGGAAAGCTACGAGGAAGGCGTTACCGATGAGTTCATCAAGCCAATCAACAATGCCAAGGTTGATGGAACAATTCAGGAGGGCGACGTTGTCATCTTCATCAACTTCCGCAACGACCGTGCAAAGGAACTTACTCAGGTGCTCACTCAGCAGGATATGCCAGAGGAAGGCATGAAGACCATTCCAAATCTGCAGTACTATTGCATGACTCCTTATGATGCTTCTTTCGAGGGTGTCCACATCCTCTTCCCGAAAGAAAACGTTGGCAACACTCTCGGCGAATATCTAAGCAGCAAGGGAAAGAAGCAGCTCCACACCGCAGAGACAGAGAAATATGCTCACGTCACATTCTTCTTCAATGGTGGTCGCGAGGCTCCATTCGAGGGCGAGGACCGCATCCTTGTTCCTTCTCCAAAGGTTGCCACTTACGACCTGAAGCCAGAGATGTCTGCCTACGAGGTTAAGGACAAGTTGGTTGGTGCAATCAACACCCAGGAATATGACTTCATCGTGGTTAACTTCGCCAACGGCGACATGGTGGGTCACACTGGAGTATATAATGCCATTGCAAAGGCTGTCCATGCTGTTGACAACTGTGTTCGCGACGTAATCGAGGCAGCAAAGGCAAACGACTACGAGGCAATAATCATTGCCGACCACGGAAATGCCGACAACGCCATCAACGACGACGACACTCCAAACACGGCTCACTCTCTGAACCCAGTGCCATTCATCTATATTACCGACAACAATTCGGCAACAGTAAAGGATGGTCGCTTGGCCGATGTTGCTCCATCAATCCTCCACATCATGGGCCTTGAGCAACCTGCCGACATGACTGGTGAAAATCTTATTTGCGACAATAAGTAATTGAAGGATTAAGAATGAAGAGTGAAGAGTGGGCTGCACATAATCTGCGTTTATCCCACTCTTCACTCTTAATTTTTCACTTTTCATTCTTAATTCTTCATTTTTAATTAATCACGGCCTACTCTCCCCTTCCACATATTCACTTAAAAACATGTGTTCACCGTCATAGACGGCATAGGTGAATTGCGTTATCCAGTCGCCGAGAATAAGCATTCTCGCCTTTTTTGTGAGCTGCAGGTCAAGCTCAATATGGCGATGGCCATAAATGAAATAGTCAACGTTAGAGTGGTATTGGATATATTTCTTTGTGAACAGCACAAGATGCTCACGGCGTTCACCCATATATGCCGGTTCTTCGTTGTTCTTGCGTTTCAGTCGGCTGTGCTTCGCCCATTGCATGCCAAACCACATGCTCCAACGCGGATGTATCGTAGAGAACATCACCTGACAGAAGCGGTTGTGGAACAGCCATCGCAAAAACTTGAATTTCTTGTCGGGATCACCCAGTCCATCGCCATGGGCGAGGAAAAATATCTTACCGTAAATCTCGGTTGTCAGCGGTTGTGTGTGTAACACTACTCCACATTCTGTCTCAAGATAGTTGTATGCCCAAATGTCGTGGTTTCCTGTGAAATAATGTATTTCCACGCCAAGATCATGCAGTTCAGACAACTTGCCAAGAAAACGTGTATAGCCACGTGGTACAACATATTTGTATTCGTACCAGAAATCAAACATGTCGCCCAGCAAGTAGATTGCCGCTGCCTTGTGCTTTATGCTGTCAAGAAAGCGTACCAATCGTCTCTCGTGCATTCGACCATGGTCGATGGCGAGTGAACCAAGGTGGGCATCAGAAAGGAAATAAACGTTCTTCATAGGCCAATTCTTCACCTTTTTTAGTCAAATCCCAGTTCCACACGTGCCTCTTCCGACATCATGCTCTGATCCCAAGCAGGTTCAAAGACGAGGTTAACGGTTGCGTTCTTCACGCCATCGAGACTGTCCACCTTTTGGCGAACATCTTCCAATATAAAGTCGGCAGCGGGGCATGAAGGTGCTGTGAATGTCATGTCGATGTCAACATCTCCTTCGTCCTTTACCTCCACCTTGTAGATGAGGCCAAGATCATAGATGTTTACGGGTATTTCGGGGTCATAGACGGTTTTCAATACATCTACTATACGCTCTTCAATTTTTGTCTTTTCTTCTGCAGTCATATTGATGTTTTTATTTTATGCTTGCAAATTTAGGAAAAAACACCCAAACGACCAAATTTTTCTATCCTTTTTTGATTCTTCTCTCTTCATTCAATCATTTCAGGTTCAAACGAAAACCAAAGTTAAGGCTGAAGTTCCAAGGCTTATCCTTGTAGATGCTCTGAATGTCGGAGTGGTTGTCGAAATGATGGCTTACTCCTGGTTCAAGATAAAGACCAAAGGCTGGTGTAATATCGTATTCCATTCCTACAGCACCTTGTACTGACCATTGCAATCGTTTTTCAGACAATGTGACATTCTCCTCGTCGCCTGATGGCAAAGTTTCGTTCATGTTTCCTTTAAGCAACTTTTCCACAGTTCCGCCTGCCGTGATGTAGAACTTCAATTTGTCGTTCTTCCAAACGTTGAAGCTGGCAGCCATAGGTATGCCCATGTAGTGCAGCTTTTGACTGCCGTAGTTGTTTGAATTATCGTTGACTATGAACGTTGAGTGCAGATAGCTGTAGGTGATTCCTGTGAGCACACTCCATCTGTCATTGATGTTGTAGCGTAGGCTTATACCGACTTTTATTGGCAGATCGTGGTCGTAAGATAGCTCGCGCTTATTCAGCGACATCAGCGGGTAGGACATTCCCTGCAACTGCATCTTTCCATTGCTGTATGTTGGTGCGTCACTCATCAGCAATCCCATGTCTGCGACGTTATTTCCCGAGTTGTTTGCTCCCATGAGTCCCTGAACGTGCAGGTCGGCAGCAAGTCCACTGTGCCTTTTCTTCCTTGCGCTATTGTCAGGTTGCTCTGTAAGAGCCAAATACCTGTAGTCTTGATTAGCAGCATGGGCTTTCTTCGTGGTTTTCTCCACCTTTGGCTCTTCCGCTGTTTTCGTTTCTTCAACTTCAGGCTGTTCTGTGATTAATTCCTCTTCTGTGTCGTGAATTGGGTTCTTTACCACAGCCGTAGTCTTTTCTGTAACGGCAAGTTCCTTCACGCTTGTCATGCGCTCATTCAAAGGAGTCGCTGATTCTTTGGCTGCTTGATGCGAAATGAAGCCCTTTTGTGGAGTGAGTAAAGTGTTGCCCTCGTCTTTAGTGAAGAACATATTTGCGCCGGTAATCACAATCAATGCCACAGCCGCCGCCGAAGCTATCCGTTTTGTCCATAGTGGTATTATTCTGGCTTTCGTTGGCTGCGCCGCTGCCGCCCTTGTCTTGAGTGCCTTGTCAATTTCCGACCATGACAGCTCAGGGGCAGCTTTCTCGAAGCTGTCCATTTTCTGTTGCAGTTGTTGTTTCCAGTTTTCTGTCATAATCGTTTGTCTTTATTGTTCTTTTTGTATTTCTCTATCTCCTTTGCCAGCATGTTCTTTGCCCTGTGGAACTGTGAGGCTGACGTGTCTGCCTTTATGCCGAGCATTTCGGCTATTTCCTTGTGGCTTTTCCCCTCTATGGCATAGAGATTGAACACCGTTCGGTAACCAACCGGCAAGTTGCGAATCATCTCGTGTATCATCTCTGCCGAGAGGTCGCCTATGTCTGGCTCGGCATCGTCGTCGGCATAAGACAGGTTGCCGATGTCTTTGTCGGCAAAGGTGTCGTTGAGGCGGCGTTTTGCCTTAATGAAGTTGAGAGCTTGGTTCACGACGATGCGTGTTGCCCAAGCCCTCAACGAGCCTTTTTCATGGTATTTAAAGGTGTCTATGTGCTCAACGATGTTCAGCATAGCGTCTTGCATAACGTCTTGCACGTCGTGGTCGTTAGTGACGTATCTCGAGCAAACGGCGGTCAGTTGGCCTCCGAATTGGGCATAGAAATCACGCATCGCACGGTTGTCGCCCCTGCGGATGCCCTCGGCAATAGCCTTTTCGTCATTATGCCCGAAGATGTTCACTTAGTCGTCGTTCCTTGGTATGTATTTGAATTTTACAGATTTGTCGCCTGTGAATGATTTCCACTTTATTTTTATCTCGCGTGGTGTCCTGTCAATGTCTTTCTCGAGGTCGAGATAGAAAGCCACCATGCCGTCGCCAAGAACACCGTTCGTATCTCCGTCGGCATCGTGGTGGAAGCAGAATGTGGCGAGCCCTTCCTCATCTGCCACTCGCACGAGGTTGACGCGGTGTACGCTGCCCCTTGTCCAGTTTGTACGGAAGCGTATGTTCATGTAGCCGTCTTCTGCCAATGTTTCGAGGTCGCTCTTCACTATATCCACAGGATCGTTGCCGTATGCCTCGCTGTTCGCCTCTTCGCTTTCCAAGTTTGGCACAAGCTGCTTGGTGAGGATAGTGTCAATGTGTGTCACCGTTATAGACTTTATATCGGCGGTGAACGAAGGCTCAGAGTCGAACTTGAAGTAGATGTAGGCTCTTTGTTCTTTCTTTTCCTTAAGTGGGAATTCCTTGATGTTCGAACAGGTCACGATTGTCGAGTCGCTGAGCTGTATCCACCAAGGGTGGGCTTCCGTGTCTGGTTTCAGTGTCACTACGCCGACATTTGTGTCAGGCTCGATGGTTATGTAGCCGTTGTCGTCATCGTCGTCAAGACACGACTGCAGTGTGAAGGCTGCGGTAGCCAGTGCCATCATGGTAAAAATGAATCTTTTTATTCTTCTCATGTTCTTATCGTTTTTTTGTTACACCCTATAAATGGCGTAACAGCAGAAATCTTGCACCGAAAGTATAAAAAGAATGTTAAATCCTTCCTTCTTCGTGGTAGGAGTAATACCTGCCGTCGGTGATGATAAGATGGTCGAGGAAGAATATTCTCATCAGTTCACAGGCGTTCTTCATGCGTTGTGTCAGTCGGTCGTCGTCGCCGCTTGGACGTGGATTGTTGCTTGGGTGGTTGTGGCAGATGGCGAGAACTGTGGCGTTGTTCATTATGGCGTGCTTCATTATCACTCTCACATCAACCGCCGTTTCGCTTATGCCACCATGTGAGATTCTTACTTTCTTTATCAGCTTGAAGTTCTGGTTCATCAGTAGCGCCCATGCCTCTTCCACGTCAAGGTCTTGCATCAGTGGGTGCATGTGCTCGTAGATAGCAGTGGCGGAGCCGAGGTTGAGTCGTTCCTCCACTTTTTCCATCTGTCGGCGCTTGCCGAGTTCGCAAGCAGCGAGAATTGTTATTGCCTTTGCCGGTCCAATACCTTCATATTCACATAGCTCATGAATGGATTTCTTACCCAATGTGTTCAGGTTGTTGTTGCAGTTGCCCATTACTCTCTTCATCAAATCTACGGCACTTTCCTTAGTGTTGCCAGAGCCAATCAGTATGGCAAGCAGTTCAGAGTTGCTCAATGCCTCCGCGCCAAGTCGTTCCATTTTCTCGCGTGGCCTATCCTCCACTGCCCATTTGTTTATGCTTAGCTTGTCAGTCATAGAACGATTTTTCGAATGCTTGGAAAATGTCCTTATTCAGCACGCAACGTTTCCACCATGCTTCTATGAAGCCGAAGCCGTAGCCCATCAGCTGAACAAAGGCTGCGCCGATGGAGATGAAACCTATCGGCAGACTGCGGTTTTTGATGGACGAGTCGGTGAAGATGATTAGAGAATAGAGAATGATTGGAGCAATGGCAGCAAGCACTACATAATACCATGTGAAGAAATCTGACGGATTGCCATAGACCATCATGATGCGTGCGAAGCATGCAACAAGGAAAAGGAAGATTACGCCAACGGTAAACACCATCGGCAGCAAATGCACCAGCTTGAGCGAATCGGGATAGAGTTTGAAGAGGTTTATGCGTGCTATGCCGCTGTTATACACTTGGCGGAAGAACTTGCGCATATCGGTGCGACGCTTGTGCCACACCCATGCTTCGGGAAACAGGCGGCAGCGGCAGCCTGCCTTGAAGATGCGTATTGAAAAGTCTATGTCCTCGCCGAAACGCATCTTCGAGAAACCGCCAAGGCGGAGATAGACATCGCGGCGGATGCCCATGTTGAACGAACGGGGATAGAATTTGTCGAGCTTCTTCTTGCCGCCGCGTATTCCACCCGTGGTAAAAAAGCTCGTCATGGAATAGCTTATCGCCTTCTGAGTCTCGGTAAACGACTCATGGGCGCAATCGGGACCTCCGAAAGCATCGGCAGGCTCACGTTGCAATTCGTCATCCACTGCCCTCAGATAGCTTTCGGGCAGCACCACGTCGGAGTCGAGCACAATGAGGTATTCTCCCTTGGCTCGTTCGGCACCGTAGTTTCGGCTTTGCCCCGGTCCCGAATTCTTTTTCATGAAATACTTCAAGTCGAGTCGCCCCTCGTAGCGTTGGCAAACGTCGTTGCAAGGCTTCTCCGACCCGTCTTCAACAACGACCACCTCGAAGTCCTTGACCGTCTGACGGCAAAGGCTGTCCAGCAGTTCGTCAACTTCGTCAGGGCGATTGAAAACGGGAACGATGATTGAATATTTCATATTAAAAAGAAAAATGATGAGTGAAGAATTGCTGCACTAAACTAACGCAAAGCCGAGTTTGTCCAAACTTTATTTGAGGTGAAGCCGACAATCGACGATGCCTGTATAAAATAATGAATGAAGAATGACGAACGAAGAATCAGGTTTATTCATGTTGTGTGCAGCCCATTCTTCATTCCTCATTCTTCACTCTTCATTTTTTATTCCTTTACTCTCTGCAGATAGCTTCCGTCGCGAGTGTCAACCTGAATCAGGTCGCCCTCGTTGATGAACAGAGGCACGCGAATCTCTACGCCAGTCTCCAGTGTAGCAGGCTTCGTAGCGTTTGTTGCGGTGTCGCCCTTCAGTCCTGGCTCGCTGTGGGTAACGCGGAGGTAAGTCTTTACAGGCATTTCAGCATAAAGGATAGTTCCGTCTGTAGTATCCGTTACGACCTCAACGATGTCGCTCTCCTTCATGTACTCGTGGCCGATAACCAAGTCGTTGGCGATTGGTATCTGCTCGAAAGTCTCCTGGTTCATGAAGATGCGTCCTGTTGTGTCCTCGTAGAGATACTGGTATGGACGGCGCTCAATGACAACATCCTCCAGTTTGAAGCCTACCTGGAAAGTACGGTCAAGCACGCGACCGTCGGTAACGTTCTTCAGTTTTGTGTTCATTACGGTGTTGCCCTTACCTGGCTTTCTGTGCTGGAAATCGATGCATACCCAGATGCCGCCATCCATGCGAATGGCAGTTCCCTTCTTAATGTCTTGTGAATTAATCATATACTTTATATATCTGTTATTTTGTGAAATATCTCCGAATTTGGGTGCAAAGTTACAGCAAAAAAATGGAAAAAGGCTTGTTTTCTCGAAAAAAACATAAAAGTTTTAGCTAAAAATCACATATTTCTTTGTTATTTCGAAAATTATTAGTACTTTTGCAGCCCATAAGGACAGAAAAGACAAAATAAAATTAAGTTTATAGTTATGAAAAGAACGTTTCAGCCACACAACAGAAGAAGAGTGAACAAGCACGGCTTCCGCGAAAGAATGGCAACTAAGAATGGACGTCGAGTATTGGCTTCTCGTCGTGCCAAGGGCCGCAAGAAGTTGACAGTTTCTGACGAGAATCACGGAAAGTAATCATCCGTTTTCGTCAGCTTACTGACGTCTAATCGAAGAAGAGGCGAGAAGTGATTCCCGCCTCTTTTTTCATTCCCATAAGGTCTAAACTCTATACCTTATATATTTTAACGTCCAGCAATAATTCCTATATTGATGTTTATCTTACCACTTTTTTGCCATTGACAATGAAAAGCCCTTTGTTTGCATCCTTTACGTTTCTGCCAAGGAAATCATAAACTTCGGAACTGGTCTTTTCGGCTGCGATGCCAACGATGGCGGTGTTGGTATCACTCACAACCTTGAACTCATCGAGATAGGCACGTTGTTTGCTGTCTGAACTGGACACAGTGGAGAATTTCAGGCTGATATTGCCTGTTGCCTCAGATATGGCCACAGTATATGACTGTGAAGAAAGTGAAGTCAAGCCTGCAACGCTTTCGGGCAGTACTATTTCTATTTTCTGTGCTGTCTGGTTGCCGTATGTCAGTTTACCTTCGCCCACAACCTCTATATACAGTGTTACCACGTCGCCCAACTGCGCTGCGGCATTGAACGTAAGCGTAGCCGTGCCATTGACGCCAAAGGCTGGAGTGGTAATTTCACCGTTGTTCTTCTTCGTGGCTATGCGCACGCACTTGTCGCAGATGGCAACCTTAACAAAGTCGCCCCAGCCGTCCTTGTTGTCGAGGGCATCGGCTGTTGTAAGGTCTTCCGCTCCCACTTCCACGCCTGCTTCCGTGTCGTTGTCAAAGTAGCCGTCGTTGCCGCCCTGCCCGTTGAGTCCATCGAACGACTCATAGAACAAAACCTTTACTTCGTTCTGTGCCAGCGCTGACGTTGGCATTGCCAATGCCATCGTCAATGCAATGGCGAGATTTCTCATTGCGTAAATCTTTTTCATAATTATTGTATTTTATAAAGTTACTTAAGTTTCGAATGTGTTTAACTTCCCACACTCCTCTCCTACTTGCTAAAGTTGAGTTAAGTTATTATTACCATATTATCTTTTCAGACGTGGCGGCATTGTTGTTCGAAGTCCCTTGCGTACTTTTTATCATATACCACTCGCCTGTGCCGTCGGGCTTTCTGCCGTAAGCCTCACCCGTGGCATCGCCATTATATTTCGGATCGGTTTCGTCCCATACATTTCCCATTGCCTTGCTTGGGTTGACAAACGTATCGACCACAGTGCCGTCTGGTCCCAGCAGTTCTATCTGCACTGATTTCTTTGCTGAAAATCCTGCCGAGAAACCTATTGTGTAGTCTGTCTGGTCAGAGAGCAGTGCAAGATAACCGCCTGCCGCTATGGTTGTTCCCTTGGGAGCCTCATAAACCATCTCGTCGCCGTTCTTGCGCAGTTTCATTCCGCTAATGTCAACAGCCTGTACCGATGTGTTGTACAGTTCAATAAACTTTGGCTTGTTGCCGTCAAGTTCGTTGAGCCTGATGGCCCTGAAGTCGGCGGCGTCCTCTGGCTTTTCCTCTTCTTGATTGTCGCCTTCGTGATTTTCCTCCGGTTTCACCACTTCTGTCTCCCACTGTGGCTCCTCGTCGGTCTTGCATCCGGCGAGCAACATTGCCGCAAGGCATGCCACAGAAAAATATAATACATGTTTTTTCATAACTCTTAATCCTTAATATTAGAATGAAATAAGTGTGCGCATTTGGAATATGCTGAAGTCTATTCCGTCGGGACGCACGTCTTTCAGAGCCTTGCCAGCCTCGGTAATCTGTCCCTTTGAGTCGGCATACTTGTCATTGTTCATAAACGTGTAGTTGAGTCCGATTACCACGTTGCTGATAGGATACCAGTTGAGCGATGCCGACCATGCCGTCGCCTTTCCTCCCGTGATGTATGCACGCTCGTCGTGCCAGTCGTTCATGTTGATGTTGCTCACTCTCGCCGAAAGCTCCAAGTTGCCGCCCTTGCGCCGCGTCTTCATCGGGCCGAACTCCGCGTCACCGGGATTATACTGGCGGTTTTCACCCAGTATCATATACGAGGCCTGTGCATACCATCCGTTGAGCTGTGCATTCTTCAGATCCGTCTTCACATCCTTTGTCTCGTAGGTATATCGCGAAATCGTGTTGAAGATATACTCTCCGTATGTCAGGAACTTGCGGTAACGGAATCCCAACTCCCATCCCAAGGTGAGATAGTTGTTAACGTTCTCGATTTCCGTCTGCACGAACCGCCTGTGGTCCACCCTGCTCTCGGGCAATGTGCGGAAAAGCACCATTGGGTCGCTGTTGCCTTCGTGCGAAGGAGTCTGATAGTTGGCATAACCGCCGATATGAATTGTCATGTCCTCATTGTTCACCGGACTCACGGCAGCCCTTGCCGCTAAAGCCCATCCGTCGTTGCCACGGTTGCGCTCCTTCTGCAGTATATCCACACTGCGCCCGAACGCTCCGGCAGAAGCCCACCAGCCTTTGCCCCATCCTGTTCCGGCAATACCCAACCGCCTACCGTCGGCGAAAGCCTCCACGGGCATAGGCCGCTCGGCAGCCATCAGATACTTCGAGCTTGTCACCCGCTCCATACTCATCGGCACCTTGAAGTTACCCATCTTCACGTTCCAGTGTTCGTTGAACCTATAGCCCATGAACATGTCCTTTATCTCCACCTCGTTGTTGGCAAAGTCAACGTCAAGTTCTGCAAACCACTTCTCATACAGTGTCGCCTTGATGCCGAAGCGTGCACGCCTGATTATCGTTCCGTTGCTGAACCTGAACTGTCCGTCGTCCTCCTCCAAGTCTTTGTTGGTCTTGGATGTCAGTCCGTCAACGCTCTCCGTAGGAGAATAAACCGCCGACTCGATGTTCACTCGGTTGTCAAACCACAGATGGAAGTTGCTGTCCTTACTGCGCAGGTGCAGTTTTCCTCCTTCGAAGAAAGCCTCTGCAGGTGTCTTCTCCTGTGCTGCAGCCCCCATTCCCACCATCAGGAAAGAGCCTAACAATAATAATTTTGCCTTTTGCATTTTGTTAATATTATTTTTTGGTGCAAAGGTATGGCAATGTTATTTCCATTCAGTTACGTGGATGTTACGATTCTGTAAATATTCGAATACCACCATGAAACAAAAAGAGTACCTATTTACAAACGATATGACATGAAAAACAACAAAAAACTTTCGAAACATTTGGAAGGAATGAAAAAAATCAGTATTTTTGCAGTTACATAGTTTGGAGACAGCCTTGAACATGTCGAATCCCTAAATAACGTGAGTTCGACGAAATTCACCGACTTGTATAACCCAGATATAAAGAGAATT
>JBJEKR010000135.1:0-11708 GCA_051878735.1 Prevotella sp.
GTTATGCCTCGATGCAGCTTTGCTTATGCAAAGCAAATGCAAATCGAGAGCAGAACTTGCCAAGCTTGCTTGAGCAATTATGCCGAGATGCAGCTTTGCTTATGCAAAGCAAATGCAAATCGAGAGCAGAACTTGCCAAGCTTGCTTGAGCAATTATGCCGAGATGCAGCTTTGCTTATGCAAAGTTACAGATTGTCTTTCATATAAGCATCAAAACGCTTAGAAATTTATCCATATTTATGACAGTTTAACGTCTTAAGCCGCCTTTCCGCTATAATTTCGCCACTTGCGAAGCTTGATGAGCTCCTATTAAAAATGAGAAATGTGCGAATAATAATCAGCTGGTTTGTAAATGCCGCATTTTTTATCTCCAAACACCAACAACTGTTAAAAACACCCGTCAAATCATCAATTTTAACGTTAGTTCGACGAAATTCACTGACTTGTATAACCCAGCTGTCAGCACTGGGAGTGTGGGCGTCTCGCCCGCACCTTGCGGAATGGGTAATATCCAAATAGCCGATATTTACGCTTAATGGAGGCAGGGTGCGGGCGGGACGCCCACACTCCCAGTGGAGGCGAAGCCCCCTCCAACTCCCCCAAGGGGGAGTGAAAGGTTATAGTACTATAATGAAACCTCTACGTGGCTCTCCCCCTTGGGGGAGTTGGAGGGGGCTTCGAGTTGGAGGGGGCTTCGCTTTCACTGGGGGTGTGGGCGTCTCGCCCGCACCTTGCCTACGAGGTAATATTACGGAATTATGCGGTTGGTGGTGCGCAGGGTGCGGGCGGGACGCCCACACTCCCAGTCATTACCTTTTGGGGTAAAAGTGTCCATAAGTATAAATTTTTCTTATTTACCGATGCAAAAATGAGAAAATATATTTGACAAAACTTCGTTGGATGTAATAATGCCCCTACCAGTTATTTCCGCTATTGCATCAAGACAGACACGGAGTTCTTCGCTCAACAAGTCGCCACTAAGCCCTAAATCCATTCCGTCAAGGGCACGAGCCATGCTTTCATGGGCACGCAAAAGAGCCTCATAATGTCGTGAAGAGGTGACAACAACATCATTGTCGATAATCGATGAGATGTTGGCGGCATCGTATATGACAGTTCGCAAAGAGCTAATATTCTGTCCGCTACGGGCACTTATGCCAACGACCTTGGCTGAAGGCACCTGTGAAGACAACTGGATTGTAATGTCAGACAAGTCTATTTTGTTGTTGACAACTATCAACTGACGATTTCCACAACGAAATTCCATATCATGCACCTCTTGCTCGGAAAGCAGCTTGTCAACAACCCATAACACTATTGTAGCTTCCTCAAGTTTTTGATAAGTTAGGCCGATGCCAATCCGTTCAATCTCATCAGTGGTATCGCGCAGGCCTGCGGTATCAATAAAACGAAAAGTTACGCCATTGATGTTGATGGCATCTTCTATGACATCGCGAGTTGTCCCATGAACATCACTCACAATGGCCCTCTGTTCACCCAAAAGGGCATTAAGCAATGTGCTTTTGCCAACATTCGTTTTTCCTACGATGGCAACAGGAATTCCCTTCTTGACCGCTTGACCTGAAGCAAACGAATTCATCATCTTGACGATATGCTTATCTATGTCTGAAGCAAGCTGCCGCAATTGGCTGCGATCAGCAAACTCAAGTTCCTCATGATCGCTAAAATCAAGTTCAAGTTCGAGTAGAGATGTCATCTGCAACAGTTGGTCACGCAACAGGCTAAGGCTGTTGGATATGTTGCCACGAAGTTGACCTATTGCCATTCGGTGTGTAGCCTGATTGGTAGAGGCGATAAGGTCAGCGACAGCCTCAGCCTGACTAAGGTCAAGCTTTCCGTTGGCAAAGGCTCTGCGAGTAAATTCGCCAGGAAGTGCCTGACGACAACCTGCATTGATGAGCAAACGCACTACAGTAGCCAAAATAAAACGCGAACCATGACATGAAATCTCTGTCGAATCCTCACCTGTATATGAATGAGGATTACGAAAAATACTGACAAGCACTTCATCAACCACCCTATTCTCCGAGTCTAAAATATTGCCATAGTGAATGGTGTTGGCAGAAGCTTCGAGCAAGTTACGGCTAAAGATAGAATCGGTTATACTTATGGCGTTAGGTCCAGACACCCTTATTATGCCAATGGCACCACCTGTGGCCGTAGCTATGGCACAGATGGTGTCGTTGTTGTTTATGTCAATCATCATCAATTGTTATATTCTGTCAAGTACAATCCGAATGAGATCGTTAATAGTGTTCTTGTAAGACAGATTGACATTTTGTGCTCGACGATTGGCAAGTACCATGCAACAAGTCATGGCTCGATGACCCATAAGGCGTGAAAGACCAGCAACGGCACTGCTCTCCATCTCAAAGTTCGTAATACGCAGACCGGAATACTCGAACGACTCTATTTTCTCGTTGAGTCGTGGGTCAGCAAGAGGCAGTCGGAGCTCTCGTCCCTGTGGACCATAGAAGCCACCACAGGCAATGGTTATGCCATGCACCATGTCATCTTTGGCTATCCTACTTATCAAGTCGGCATCGTTGTCAACAACATAAGGAGCGCAAAACTGCGGATTCCAACCTACATGAGCCTTAAAGGCCTCTTCGAGTTCGAGGTCGCAAACCTCATTTCTGCGCGCATAAAAATTCAGTAATCCGTCGAAACCGATACTCTTTTGCGATGCAATGAAAGAGCCTGCCGGAGTGTTAAGTTGAAGACCTCCACAAGTGCCTATGCGCACGATGGTCAGCTGACGGAATACATCATTCTCTTCGCGAGTGTTGAAATCGATGTTGGCAAGAGCATCAAGTTCGTTTACGACAATATCGATGTTGTCACAGCCAATGCCTGTGCTCTGAACCGTAATGCGCTTACCTTGGTATGTTCCTGTGATTGTATGGAACTCACGATTCGACACCTCGCACTCAATGGAGTCGAAATGCGAGGCAACTAGCTTCACTCTTCCAGGATCGCCTACGAGGATGACCTTGTCGGCGAGATGTTGTGGTAACAGATGGAGGTGGAAAGCACTACCATCCTCATTGATAATCAGTTCGCTCTCAGCGAAGAATTTCTTTGTTTTCTGCATTTCTTATCTCCTTCTCCAATTGATTTATTCTTAACTCAAGTGTTTCTGCCTGTTGCTCACTTGCGAGTATCTCAGGCCTTAGTGTCTCACGCTCAGACTCAGTGGCTCGCTGGAAATAACTACGCGACTTTGCTATGTTTCGCATAAGTTCAGCATACTCTTGTCTCGCAGCCGACAACTCGTCATAGCGCGCCATGTTGCCCTCGCCACGGAACTGTTTAGGGTTGGTATATACAATGTTGTCGTTAATGACGAATTGCATTTCTGACTTGTTGGACTGTTTGTCCTGCTTCAGACGTGTCGTCAACTCTTCAATGCGTCTCAATGCAGCCTTGCGTTCGCTACCGTTGCCCCATGTATCGGCAATGCATTGTATTTGCGACAAGCTCTTAAGTTTGTCTGAGCCAATATCATAGGAATAAACATCGCGCAACTCCGTTGGAACAAAGGTGTAGATGCAAACCTTTCCTTCTGGTTGGCGGCGATCAGTGGCAAACCACCCAATGTTGTCATACTCGTCAACCACATAGAAGTAGTCGTTTGCCTCGGAACAGAATGGCATACCAAGACTTTCCGGTTTATAATAGGTGTTGTCCTCCGCATTGTAGCGCGTTACGTATAGGTCATAGCCTCCAATGCCTTCCCCACCCTTCGCAGCAAAATAAATCGTGGTTCCATCTGCCATCATGAAAGGATAGTCCATATCATCAAGACTGATTTCAGAGCCGAACTTTAGTGGTTGCGGAGCGTCCCATTCCCCATCAAGCTTGTCACTTATGAAGAGACGTGACCTTTTGTTCTGGTCAAGAGCAGAGAACAAGCAACGGTCGCCAAGCTCCGTGACGAAAGCCACTCCGGTACTGTTGTCGTTTATGATTTTGCGCGTATCCGTAAACGTACCTGCTTCAGAAGGAAGATTCAGGACAGATAGAAGTTTCTCCTTGTCAACAACGACGCTATCGACGAAGAGAACCTTTTGGGTTGCCAGTTCCATCTCCTTCATTCGAGCAATATGTTCCAATTCCTCATCGGTGAGCACCACTTTCTGCACTTTTTTCTTTCTTGTTTGAGAGTTGGCGTCGAGAGGATTGATAACCAAGGCAGCAAAAAGAGCCGCGGCAAAGAAAATATGTCTTTTCCTCATTATGTCAATTATATTATATAAAAACATCTTTCGTAGAGATGCTGTTTATTTTTTGTTTAAGATAATGCAAATCGAGCTCAATGAAAACCTGTTTTCAAATTGCTCAGTGCTGCATATCCTCTGCAAAGATAACACTTATGATGCGAAACTCAAAATAAAATAAGTATTTTTTTGCATTTTTCTTATTATTGGCAACAAAAGAAGAGACATTGATAGCACTTTACGTACATTATTTTATTACAATATTACACATACAAGCTATAAGACTGCCGTATGTAATGATATGCAGGGCGAGTCGTGAATTGAAATAAGTAATTAAAATTGCGTAAAATGTCATTAAATATCTATCATAAATGGAATTATTCCAATTTTTTTTTGGTGATTACGGATTTATACGTTACCTTTGCAGTCAAGATATGCCTTTTAAAGGCGATAATTAAAGAGAACTTATAGCACAACACTTGTATGAGACAACTGAAGATAATAAAGTCAATAACCAACCGCGAAAGTCAAGCTCTCGAGAAATATCTGCAAGAGATTGCTCGTGAGGAACTACTCTCGGTGGACGAAGAAGTGGAACTTGCTCAGCGCATACATAAGGGCGACCAAAAGGCCCTTGAACGGCTGACAAAGGCCAATCTACGGTTTGTTGTGTCGGTAGCCAAACAATATCAGAACCAAGGCCTCAGTCTGCCCGACTTAATCAACGAGGGTAATCTTGGACTAATCAGAGCTGCTGAAAAGTTCGACGAGACACGAGGATTCAAGTTCATCTCCTATGCTGTTTGGTGGATAAGGCAAAGCATATTGCAGGCATTGGCAGAACAGAGCCGCATCGTAAGACTGCCACTTAATCAGACTGGCTCTCTCAACAAGATAAACAAGATGCAGCAAAAATTCGAGCAGCTCAACGAGCGAAAACCATCAATAGAAGAAATTGCAGCAAGCATCGACCTGCCTGAGGACAAGATTGAGGACGCCATGAAATCCAATACGCGCCATGTGTCTGTCGATGCGCCTTTTAACGAAGGCGACGAAACAAACTCTCTGCTCGATGTTCTTGAGGACACATCAACACCAACCGCCGACAACGAGCTTGTGACGGAATCGCTACGATCGGAAATAATGAAGGCTCTTAGCGTTCTTAAAGACCGAGAGAGACAGATTGTGGAAGCCTCTTATGGCATTGGCGGTACGGAAATGACACTTGAGGAGATTGGTTCAAGATATGGGCTTTCAAGGGAAAGAGTGCGCCAGATAAAGGAGAAGGCTATTCGCCGATTACGCAACACGACGAACAGCGAGCTCCTAAAATCGTTCCTGGGATAAAATAACAGAATAAACAGAATAATAAACATGAAAAGAACAGCAAGCGCAGTACTCTTACTGCTATTGACATTAGCCTTTGCCAATCCTGCTACAGCAAAGGTAAAGATGGTACCAAAAGTATATGTATTCGGCTTCTCTGCCAGCTTCAAAAATGCAATTATATATATAACAAACGTTCAGGAAGTGGACTCGGCATGGGTTGACACGAAGACGAAATTCCTTTGCGGACGAGACCAGTACAGTGCTCAGTTGAAGGACCACCTAACCGCCACGTCCAACGACCCACATCGCACGTGTGTCGTGATGTTCTCCACGAAGAAAAACAAGTTGGAGAAAAAATACATGAAGCTAAAGAAAATGTACGCAGAAAAGGTTAAGGGAAAGGACGGATATGAGGTGCATTTCATCGACAACAAGGATTTTTATTTCTCAGCGGTTGACATGTCGCCATATTTAGAGGAACTGAATGTCGAGAAACCTAAAAAAGAAAAGAAAAAGGAGAAAAGACCCGAAGGAAAAGGACGCGGAATAGGTAATCACAGAGGTCAAAGACACTAATAATCATTAACTGAAATTTTTCCTGTCTGTGATATGATTTCAGTTTATAAATTGACGTGAGTTCGACGAAATTAAACCAGCGCAGTGTGGTAACTTATTCTCCTCCAGGGGAAATTAAGAATTGCTGCGCGAATGCACTGGGAGTGTGGGCGTCCCGCCCGCACCCTGCGCACCATCAGGCGTAAATGTCGGCTATTTGGATATTACTTATACGTCGAGGTGCGGGCGAGACGCCCACACTCCCAGTGCCTACTGCTGGGTTATACAAGTCTGTGAATTTCGTCGAACTAACGTTAAATTATCAACTCGTTAACTGTTAAGCGTTAAGTCGCCTTTTATTTCTGCAAGCCTGGCACGTAGCTCAGGACTTAAGTGTCGCGATTGCTTTGCAAGATATCGCATTTTTCGCTGTTCATATTGCTCCCGATGCCGTTCAAGATAATTGTCTGCCATAGCGTCAGTCTGGAGTGAATTTGTTGTATATGATACTGATAGTCACTGGCGAATGTGTATTCTGTGAACCTCCAACAAGTCGGCAACTCTTTAGCGACATATCGTTAGAGACATTGGTGTAAGCGCCTGTTGACGAGTTTGTTGTAACATACACTGGTATAAGAACCACCTTGTTCCAATTCTCACTCTTATCCTTATTAGCATATAGGGCATTGACAAGCGAAGAAATGTTTGAGAAAGTGTAAGTATTGTAACTTGACGAATAGGAGGCAATAAACGATGTGATGTTGTCTGGCAGATTGCGGTTCTCGAAGAACGTGTACATCGAGTCACGTGGCAACATCAAAATGTTGGTAGGAGCCTGATATGCGTCACCCTGATCGTTGCTGGCATTAAAGCGAGTGAAAATAATTTTTGCCGAACTGATGGTATCGGACTCATGATTATGCTTAATTTCGTCAATAGGAAGCGTAACTTCCGTATAGATTCCAGCAGGAGACTTGAGATAGGTGCACGTGGGATCGTCTGCGAGACGCTGTATTCGCTCCTTGTCATTGACAATGTTGGTTGTCTGCATCACTTCCTCGGTACCTCCTATGCGGAGTCCACTATGAATTATGGAGTCGCCGGAGAAGCAACGATAATGAAACTGAAGAGCTGTAATGAGCACTTCGCCCATATTGCCAATGCCATCGGCAGCCTTAACGTAAAAGCCTGGGAACACATTGTTGATGAAATTATAGGAATTCTTGTAATTCGAGGAATCCTCATAATATTTACGCATCAGATAGGTACCAAAATTGTTATAGGTATTGCCTTGCTGATCAACGTAGGAGTCGTTGAGCGGGATGCTGACAGCATGAAGCGAGTCACTTCCCACGAGCCCCTGATAGGTAAATACCTTATTCTTTACTATGCCATCAGAACGGACATATCCAGCAGCCATCGGGTCGAAATTGCTATAATAGTCGCGACCTTCTCGTATTGGTTTCTGCAACTCATGGGCAGAGATTTTCACTGCATTGAGCGTATCGCCAACGAAGCTGTTGAAATAGATGTTGAAGAAGCACGAGTCTGCAATAATCTTTCCATCATTGTCGCGACTGACAATGCTGTCTTGCTTAGGCAGAAGTTCCGTGTCGATGAGCAACTCTGCTACGCCAAACTGTGTGGCGAAGTTAGCTGTAACGTAAGTGTTGGTCTCCGTATCCTTAACGTGTCCAATATATGAATACTGTGTGCGTGAAAGAACACTGTCAACGCAGATAGAACGCGTCTGCACAGCAAAAGTATCAGTGATTATGGCAAACTTGTCGGCATCATTGCTGATAGAGTTTCCTAACGATTCCGTGGTATCGTCACAAGATGCCACAAACAAAGACATGATGGCTAACACCACCATTGTAATCAATTGATTTTTCATCCTGTAGTTCGAATTATCTTTAATGTGTGTCTTAAAACCATGGGGACGAGGAAAAAATCCTTGTCCCCTTTATATGTATTATTCAAGTGTGTCAGCATAGAACTTCGCATAAGCTTCGGCAAAGTCTTCCCCTGGATAATGCAAGAGAGGCTTGCCTGACTGCTCTGCATGAGCAACGATGCCAGCATCGACATCAGCCGCTGCCATGATGACACCATCGCTATAGTCAACAGCAATCTTTGCAAGGTCGTTGTAGCTGATTTTCTCTGGATAGTCAGCAAGACAGTCAGCAACAATGTCGCGATAGACGAGACAATCGCGGAAATCGTCACAAACGAAGCCTTCGAGGTTTGTCGGGAAAAGAGATGTGACAATCTTCGACGATGCGAATGAAGGCTCATCAGCATAAGCCGTACGCAAGAAGAAAGGCACGATGTAGGACATCCATCCCTGACAGTGTATAACGTCAGGAATCCAACGCAGCTTCTTTACAGTCTCAAGTACTCCTCTTGCATAGAACACTGCACGCTCTCCATTGTCATCGTATGGTTTCCCCTGTGCATCCACATCCTGCAGGCGCTTGAGGAAATAATCGTCATTGTCAATAAAATACGCCTGTGACTTTGCAGCAGGCATTGACGCTACTTTAATAACCAAAGGATGGTCAGTCTCCTTAATGATGATATTCATACCAGAGAGACGTATAACCTCGTGAAGTTGTCCACGACGCTCATTAATGTTCCCCCATTTGGGAGAGAAAACTCTTACTTCGAATCCTTCCTGCACCACCTTAGTGGGCACAAGCTTACCCATGTCAGCAAGCTCACCTTGTGAGAAGCCTCCAATTTCTTGGTTTATAAAAAGTATTTTTTTCGCCATTTCTTGTTGTTTAATGTTGCAAAGTTACAATTTTTTTTTGAGATTTTCCCCTTGTAAGAGTTGGAATTAGAGAAAATAAGAAACTTTTTTGGATTTTTTCACCTTATATTATTGTTAGGTCAGCGAAAAATTGTAATTTTGCAGCGTTTTTTATAAACTCTAAGAAAGAAATGATTGTATTTGAAAAAATTGCAGATTTGCAAAACGCTCTGTTCCTCGACCGCAAAGGCGGACGCTCCGTCGGGCTCGTGCCTACCATGGGAGCGCTTCATGAGGGTCATGCGTCATTGGTTAGGAGAAGCGTTGAGGAGAATGACGTAACCGTAGTATCGGTATTCCTTAATCCGACACAATTCAACGACCAAAACGACTTGAAAAACTATCCCCGCACACTTGAAAGTGACTGTAAGTTGCTTGAGGCGTGTGGCGCACAATATGTGCTTGCACCAACTGTAAAGGAAATGTATCCAACAGAGGACAAGCGACAATTTGAGTTTCCACCTGTATCTACCGTGATGGAGGGTGCACATCGTCCTGGACATTTCAACGGCGTATGCCAAGTAGTGAGCAGGCTATTTTATATTACGCGACCTGACAGAGCCTATTTTGGAGAAAAGGATTTCCAACAGATTGCCGTGGTGAAGGCATTGGTGAAGTATCTGAGCCTCAACGTGCAAATTGTAGAGTGTGACATAGTAAGAGATGCCGACGGATTGGCACGCTCAAGCCGCAACACTCTGCTTGCTGCTGACGAAAGGGCAATAGCTCCGAACATCTACAAGGCTCTGAAAGAAAGTGTGGCATTTGCCAAAACGCACACCGTTAGGGAAACTCACGACAAAGTGGTAGAGGAAATCAATGCTGTGGAGGGACTCGACGTTGAGTATTTCTCCATTGTTGACGGAAATACACTTCTCGACATCGACAGTTGGGAATCGACAGAATATGCCGTAGGCTGTATCACCGTCTATTGTGGCAAGAAACCTATTAGACTTATTGATCACATTAAATACAAAAGTAATTAGAATATGCAGATAGAAGTGCTCAAATCGAAACTTCATTGCGTCACCGTGACCGAGGCCAATCTCAATTACATGGGCAGTATAACCATAGACGAAGACCTTATGGATGCTGCAAACATGATAGCTGGAGAGAAGGTCCAAATAGTTGACAACAACAACGGTGAGCGTTTCGAGACTTATATCATAAAGGGAGAACGTGGCTCTGGTTGCATCTGTCTCAATGGTGCCGCCGCAAGGAAGGTGCAAGTTGGCGACACGTGCATCATCATCTCATACGCATTGATGGATTTCGAGGAGGCCAAGAAGTTCAAGCCAGCAATAGTATTCCCGGAAAACAACCGCATAGACAAATAGGCTATGGACGAAATACTTAAATATTTCAAAGACCTCAGCGACAAACAACGCCAGCAATTTGAGATGCTGTATGACTTGTATCACGATTGGAACTCGAAGATAAACGTCATAAGCCGAAAGGACATCGACGAACTTTATGAGCACCACGTACTACACTCGCTTGCCATTGCCAAAACGATACGTTTCAAGCCGCAAACGAGGATTCTTGACTTTGGTACTGGTGGAGGATTTCCTGGAATACCTCTTGCTATCATGTTTCCGGAATGTAGCTTCAAGCTGATTGACGGCACAGGAAAGAAAATTCGCGTGGCAAGAGAAGTGGCAGACGCCATTGGGCTCACGAATTGCAATCCCGTACAACTGCGTGGCGAAGACGAACGAGGCAAGTACGATTTCGTGGTGAGTCGTGCCGTAATGCGACTACCCGACTTAATGAAAGTGGTGTCGAAGAACATTGTAAAAGGTGGCTTCAATGTTCTGCCCAATGGAGTAATCTGCCTAAAAGGCGGTGACTTGCAAGCGGAGATTCAGCCATTTCGCAAAATCGTGGAAACCACTGAATTGACAAACTGGTTTACAGAGGAATGGTTCAACAATAAGTATGTCATCTACCTGCCAGCTTAGTCTTTAACCTTTTCAACAACAATCTATGATGAAGATAGAACGATTTGTAGTAAATCCATTTCAGGAGAATTGTTACATCGTAAGCGATGAAACAAAAGAAGGCATCATAATTGATTGCGGTGCCTTCTACGAGGAAGAACGTCGTGCCGTTGTGGAATACGTCAAGAACAACGGCATTATACTGAAGCATCTTGTCTCCACTCACGGACACATTGACCATAACTTTGGCAACAACACCATAAATGAACACTTCGGGCTAAAGGCTGAAGTACATGCTGCCGATGAGCCTCTGATGAAAAAACTTGTCGAACAGGCATTGACGTTCTGCAACTACAGACTCAATTACGAAATGCCAGCAGTGGGAAGATATTTCACCGAGAAAGACACAATAACATTCGGCACTCACACGTTGAGCATAATCAACACTCCAGGGCACACTCCCGGTTCTGTAATCTTCTACTGCAAGGAAGAAGGAGTCGCTTTCTCCGGCGACACACTATTCAAGATGAGCATCGGCAGAACGGATTTCGAACTTGGAAGCTACAGCGACATCATGAAGAGCCTTGAGAGACTTTCGGAAATTCTGCCCGACGATACAGTAATTCTTTCGGGACATGGTCCAAAGACAACCATGAAAGAAGAGAAAAAATACAATCCATATTTGAAATAATGCAAAAAAATAACCCACACACCATATCGTAATCACAACATGAGGTGTGGGTTTCAAAAGTTGACTAATCTCACGACCTGTAACTTTTTAGTTAACCTTAATAATCTAATACCATGAAAAACACACTGCAAATATAC
>JBJEKR010000136.1:0-2616 GCA_051878735.1 Prevotella sp.
ACATTGGGAGTTCCTGCCTCAAAACGCGCTGGAGGTGCGTTGAACTGAGTTTCTTCTATTGTCACATCCTTTATCATGTTGCCTCCACCCTGCCACGGCGGCAGTATGTCGAGCATTGCCTTGCGGCCATAGACAACTCCAATGCCCGTAGGCGCATAGATCTTATGTCCGGATAAGACGAAGAAGTCGGCTCCAAGCTGCTGAACGTCAACCTTCGTGTGGGCAATGCTCTGGGCACCGTCGATAAGCACTGGCACATTGTAGCGATGAGCTGTTTCAATGATTCTCCGAACATTGTTGATTGTTCCAAACGTGTTGTTGACATGTCCCACGCTAACAAACTTGGTCTTTGGACCAATAATGCGCTCAAACTCTTCGAGAATGAGGTCGCCGTTCTGTGTCACAGGTATGGCACGTAGCGTTGCGCCACGTTCCTTGCACACCTGTTGCCAAGGCACGATGTTGGCATGGTGGTCGAGCGTCGATACTATCACCTCGTCGCCTACACCGACGAACTTGCGCCCGAAGGTCTGCGCCACGAGGTTTATTCCCTCTGTGGTGCCGCGAACGAAGACAATCTCTTCGGTGGAAGAGGCATTGATGAAGCGGCGCACTTTTTCACGCGCTCCCTCGTAGGCATCGGTGGCTCGTGCTGCAAGCGTGTGCGCACCACGATGGATGTTCGAGTTGTAGTTGGTGTAGTAGTCGCTTATGGCCTCTATCACCTGACGCGGTTTCTGTGTGGTGGCGCCATTGTCGAACCAAATGAGCTGATGACCATTCACCCTCTGCTGCAATACGGGGAAGTCCTTGCGTACTTCCGTGAGGCTTATCGTGTCAGAATCTTCGTAGCTTAACTGCCTCAGCGACTCAACTTCGGGTATGCCTATGCCGAAGCCAAAGTCCTGCTGAGCAACGGAGGAGTAGTCTCCCTGATTCCCGGTGGAGGGTAATGGAGAGATGAGGGGCGAGAGGTGAGGAGCGAGAGACGTGCTGGGCGAAGCCATCTGCAGGAATTCGTCCTTAAGGCTGTCGAGATTCAGGACATCAAAGTCTTCCGGCACATGTGGTTGCACCTCGTTCTTCAGTTCCTCGGGACAAAACTTCTGCGCTATTTGCCTCAGTCGTCCTATGTCGCCAAGCTCTGTTGCTACGTTTATGTTATCGAAATCATGCATATACTAATTTAACTTCCCGTTCTTATTTTTCCACTTTATTACGATGCTGATAGTCGTGATAGTAGCCAACCTCAACGTTCTCAAGTACTGCTATGGCATCGTCGGTGAGCGATGCAAGGCTGAAATACTTTGTAAGCAGATAGCTGGCAACGCCAAACTTGTCGAGTCCCATCAGACGTGCTGAGAGCGACGGAGCTATCTCGCCTGGAATGCCTGCTTGATGCAAACCTACTACGCCCTGTTCCTTCTCGCCAGTGCGAACAAGAATGATGTTCGTAGTGCCTACACCACGGTTTGTAAGATACTGCCCCTGAATCTCAACTTTGTCGCTTGGAATGATTGGCACTCCACGCCAGAGAATCACCTTTGTGCCGAAGAGGTCGGTAGTCTCAGGGGGAACGCCTCGCCATGTACACTCACGCTCGAAGGCTGCAATGGCACGCGGATGGGCAATGAAGAACGAAGGACTCTTCCACACGAGCGAAAGCAGTTCGTCGAGGTCGTCGGGAGTCGGTGCGCCGTAGCGTGTAGAGATGCGATAGCCGGGATCTGCACTGGCAAGGAGTCCGAATTTGCGGTTGTTGATTAGTTCCCACTCCTGACGTTCCTTGATGCTCTCGATGCTCAGACGAAGCTGCTGCTCAAGCTGGTTGAAAGGATTGTTGTAGAGGTCGCTGACACGAGTGTGAACTCGCACCACGGTCTGCAATGTGTTCAGAGAATACTCCGTTGGATTCTCCTCGTAGTCGATGTATGTCTCAGGTATTATATTGTCTTCCTCATGACCGCTGACAAGGTCGATGTGACGCTCGCCATGAACGTTGACCGTTGCTTTCAGACGCAGATGTTCGCTGACGGCACGCTGGAACTGCTCGCGGAAGTCTGGCACTTCCTTTATGAAGTTCTCCAGTTCGCGACTCTGCAACGTGAAGAACACGCTCGGAGTGACGGCACGCACCGTGACACCCGAAGGCGTGTCGTTGAGCAAGTCGGCTTCACCAAAATACTCTCCCTCTGAAAGCAATGCCGTGCGCAGTTCCTCGCCGTGCAGTCCTCGTGTGAGCACTTCTGCCTGTCCTCTTGCCACGATGAAGAACTTCTGTGGGTCTTTGCCTTCTTCAATGAGGTAGTCGCCAAGTTCAACTTCTTCCGTAACGAAGCGTTTAGCGATGCGACGTACCACATCCTCGTCGATGCGTGAGAACACGGGAATGCCGCGAAGACTCTTTGCCTGGAAGCTCGGAACGCCGTCGAAATATTCCACTCCTATACGTTCTGCCTTCTTCAGTTCCACCTTTGTGCGATTGACGCGATAAGTGCCGCTCTCCACCTGTGTCCAAGGCAAAAGTTTGAGTAGAAGACGCGGAGTGATTGACCCCATCTGTGGAGGTGTTTTGGTGGTGTTTGCCAATTTGCGTGCTGTGGCTGTCGTCACGCT
>JBJEKR010000137.1:0-10270 GCA_051878735.1 Prevotella sp.
CCACACTCCCAGTCATTGGCGCATTATAAAGGGAATTTCATCGAACTCACGTTAAGAGTTAAAAATTAAGAGTTAAGAATTAAGAATTAAGAGTTAAGAGTTACAAGTGCTTTTGGAAGAAGTCGAGGACGCACTGCTGCGACTTCTTTCCGCAGCTGTGAGGCATATCCCACAGTTCGGTCTCTATCTTGTCGGCAGCTCCTTGACTCTCCCATGTGTCGTGCATTATTCTGAACGCCTTTTCCACTCCAGCAACGGGGAAGAGCTTGTCTTGAGAACCATTGATGAAAAGCATTGGCTTGGGACAGGCTATGCTTGCGACGTGGGGATAGTCAAGCCAACGGCGCAGCCCCGGGAAACAGTTGGCAAAGCCGCCGTTCTCGGTGCGCTTGTACTTGAAGCTCATCTGCTCGTCGGCAGTCACCATCCAGCAGACTGATGCGCCCACCTTAATCCTGTCGCTCAAGGCTGAAAGCATCCATGCACGATATGCACCCATAGACCAGCCCGTGCAGCCTATGCGCTGCGGGTCAACCTCTGGCATCGAGGCAAGGTATTCCGTTGCCGCAATGTCGTCGTATGTCATCCATGCGCTGAGGTCGATGCCATACATCATCATGTTACCAGCAATCATGTCGTATCTGTCTCTGTTGGCTCCCTCCTTCTGCCCGCGCTCACCCCACATGGGCGCATCGGTGGAGAACACCACATAGCCATGACGGGCGAGATAGTCGCCGAAGAACTGTCCTTCGTAGCCTGACACCCATTGCTCGGCATCCTTAATGACCGTGGAGTCCTCGCAAGCCAACGGACGAATCATTTTCTCCTTGCCTATGAAGAGATGGCCTCCGTGGTCGTGAAGTGCATTGACGGCGGGGAAAGGTCCCTTACCGTCGGGTATGAGGACGTAAGCCGGAACGGTGTAGTATCTCGACAGACGAATCTCTATCTTGCGTGCCTTGTAGCCATCGCGTTGTTCTTCGTATATAATTTCTGCCTTGTAGCCGTCAGCGGGCGGTGGCGGTGGCATGAGCATGCAGTCAAACACCTTTTGGCGAGCCACTCGCTTCCACTCACTGAAGTCCTTCACGTCGCTGTTTCCCCATGCCAAGGGGAAGGTGAAGTCGGCAATGAGCGAGTCGGCATAGACAGGCAGATTGCGCATAAACTCATATTTATCGCGCTTCTGAGCCGTTGCAGTCAGCACGACAAAGAGACAGAGAAAGATTACTTGACACGTTCCTTTAGCCATAACATTTGATTATAGTTTGTCGTTTCCGTTGTCCAATGCTCGTTGATGGGAGTGATGAGCGAATCCTTGGGCGACGTGATTAGGTTCCATACGATGTAGCTTGTGGTGGGCGGACAGGTGTTGTCGTTATATCCCCATGTGAGATATACGGGACAGGTGATGCGTCGAGCGAAGTTCACCACGTCGTAGTATGCCATCGTCTTCACCTTATCCGGCGTGAACATGCCTTCGAGACGGTTGAAGTGAGGATAGCCGCCAGCACGATTGTCGAGATATCCAGCCATGTCGGAGAGGGCGGGATGGTTGGCTACACACGCCGTTACTCTCGGATCAAGGGCGGCGGTGACGAGTGCAAGGGCTCCACCCTGACTGCCTCCCTGAACGAAGACATTTTTCCCGTCCCATTCGCTCAGCGAAGTCAAATAGTCCATGGCACGCACACAAGCCACATAGACATGCTTCATATAGTAGTTGTCGCGATTGTCGAGGCCGTTGGTGAGATAACCATTCTCGTAGTCGAAAGCCGTGGTAATCTCCTTGAACTGCTCCGTGGTCATCTCAGGATTCAGTCCGTGTATTTCCATCTCCAGACGGATAAATCCGTTGCGTACATAGAAGGTGTTGCGCATCGGCTCCTTGATGGTCTTGATGCCTGCTCCCGGAGGACAGAGCACAACGGGATATTTTCCTTCTTTCTTAGGTTTGGTAAGATAGCCATAGATGCTATGACGCTTGTCAATCTTCAGTTTCAGCAGATAGCAGTCGAACTCGTCGGTGCAATAGTCGTCCACCCTCTTGCAACTAACGCCCACGGGCGTCTTGCGTGCCTCTTCGACGTTCGCCTTCCAGAAGGAGTCGAAATCCGCAGGATTCTTTGTGTATGGCGTGAGCTGTTCGGGCGCGAAGCCCACCTTCACATGGTGGTCCAACGCCTTGCCGGCACAGTTTGCCTTGAGTCGCAGGTCGAGGAAACCCGGTTTCTTCATCGTGCCCATGTCGATGACAGCCTTTCCATTCTTCAGCGTCACCTTTCCCTTCGAGGTTGCCGGCATCATGTCGGGCCCAATCTCATAGTCCACCTCTATGTCCTGTGGCACACCGTAGAGATAAAGGCCAACTTCAATCTTAGCCTTCTCGCCCGTCCTATACAGCCAGTCGGCATGGTCGGGAACAGTCTGCCAAAGGTAGTCTGAACGATAAGGATAGTTCTCTGCGTGTACAACAAACGTACAGCAAAACAGCATAATAGTCAATAGATACTTTCTCATAGTGATTTGTTTTATTTCGGGTGCAAATATACTATTATTATTTTATCCGAGCAAGAATTACTGCGTTTTTTTTGTCGAGAGAGGATTCCATCCGTCGCTGCCGGCCAGCACCTTCAGCATGTCATAGTCGCCTATGCCGTCAAGGCAATGCGCCCACGGCACGCGGCCTTCCGTTGACGCGCCTTCACCACTGCACTGGAACTCTGCATAGTAAGCCGTTCTCTCGTTGTCGGGATTTCCCCAGTTGTGATAGCCTTGTGGACAGATATGCCTTCCCATTTGGCAACGGATGAAGACGGCCTTGCCGTAGGGTCGCCACGGACGTGACAGCCACACACTGCCAGCCTTGACATCCGAATCAGCCGTAAGCCTACAGTCGTAGAACACATAGCCGTACTGGCAGCCCTGCGGTGTGGCCGGTGCCGCTATGTAACCTCCCGAGGCCTTACTGCGCACCTCACAGCGGTTGAACACCGCCGTGGCCTTGCCGAAGATGAAGTCAACGGTTCCCTCTATGTAGCAGTCTTCATAATATTCGCGCGTCAGTTCACCGAAGGTGTAGAGCGTGTCCTGAAATCCGAGGAATCGGCATCGTCGGAACACCGCACGGTCGGCAGCCACATGGCATGCCACCGCCTGCCCCACGGGTCCAGATGAATTCTCGAACACGATGTTCTCAGCCGTGAATCCCGGTCCGAAGATGTAGATTGACGCAGACCCGCTTGTTCCCTTTTTCTCGCCGAAGACGTTAGGCTTGTCGGCATAGTCGTCGTAGGTGATGACAACGCCGTCCTCGCCAGTCAGTTGCACGTTCTCCTTGCTCGTAGCAATCACAATCTTCTCCTTATACTTACCTTTCTTTATAAGTATGCGCGTAGGTCCCGCCTTGCGATAGTCAGGCACGGCATCGATGGCAGCCTGCACTGTAGTAAACCGCCCGCTTCCGTCCTGTGCTACGACGATGTCGTAACAGTCGTTGGCGGCGTTCATCATCTGTGCAAGACAAAGCAACAGAATAGTGACAAATCCTTTTTTTTCCATATATATTAACCTTGTTTTTAGAGTTTCGTACGTAATCAACGACAGGAAGACAAAGACACCTACTTGCCAAAGTCGAGTAACCTTGTTTTCAAGAATAGGGGGAATACCTCACGCACTCCCCCCTCCCAATCAGTTATAAATAAAAATTCTAACAACATTTAATGTCCATCTTTGTTCAAGTCATTGGAGCCAAAGACTTTACAAGCTAAACTTTCACTCCTTTTGAAAGGCAGTGCGGCAACTTACTCTCCCCTTAAGGTAGGTGGGGAATGTAAGACCGAGTTAGCAATGTTACTGATAACCTTCATTCTGTTTGAACTCGTCCTTATTGGTCAGGGCGTCAATTTCCGACTGTGGGATTGGGCGCAACTGATGGTATGACTGTATGACATCTGCGGCATCGGGGTTCATCTTCTTTATGCGCTCGACGAATTTTCCTGTTCGCTTAAGGTCGAAAAAGCGCTGAAGTTCCATCGACAGTTCACGTCCACGCTCGTCGAGAATGAAGTCGATGTCGAGATCCGCCTCTGTGATGCGCATCTCCGACTCATGTCCCGGTATGGCACGCTTCTCGCGCAACACATTCATCAGCCTTACAGCCTCGCTCTTGTTGCCCTGTCTCATCTCAGCCTCGGAAGCTATCAGATACATCTCTGCCAAACGAAGCACGAACCAGTCGCGACGGCTGAAATACTCCCAGCCTGTAGGATTGGTGGAATCGTGGAACTTATAGACGCTGATGAAGTAGTCGCGTGTACCGAACGACTTGTGGGTTACCGCATCAAACACATCATTTGCGTCGTAGATCTTGTAGTGGTGCATGGCGCGCTCTTCGTCGCTATATACATATTTCGACACGACGAAGGCGGTGTCGCCAATCTCCAGTGGACCGTCAGCACCATAGGTGGGACCGTAGTTCTTGTCGTAGTTAGCCGAGGTGGAATTTACAAACCACACGCGCTTGAAAGTGGCGTCGTAACGCTGGTCAATTTTCTCGTTGAACGTGTGAAGGTAAGCCAAGGTAGGCATACTCTGCACCCAAGGAGCGTGAGTGTCGGGAGTTACCCACACTCCGCAGCCACTGACCATCCAGTATGACATGCATGAAAAGATGGGCGACTGGTTGCCGTAGCGATTGCCAAGCGTCGGCGACGACTCGTCGTATTGGGCAAAGGCAGGGAAGAGAGTCTGGTCGTCAGCATTGCCAGTATAGTTAATCCACCAGATGCACTCCTTGTTGTCCTGTCCTGCTTCGTTCGCCATGTCAAAAGTCTCGGCGAAGGTGTCGTAAAGGCTGTAAGTCCCGGAGTTGATCAGTTCCTTTGCCAACGAGGCGGCTGTACTCCAGTCCTCGCGGTAGAGAGCCATACGCGCCTTCAGCGCCTTGACAGCATTCAGCGTCACGCGTCCATTGTCCTTTGCAGCCGTGCCACTGAGCAACGAGGCAGCATTGTCGAGGTCGGAGAATATCTGAGTATATATTTCAGCCTGTGGAGTACGCACGGCAGTGGTTTGTGGAGCCTGTATCTCCTCAGTGTAGAGAATGGCGTCACCCCAGATTTCAGTAATCAGATGGAGATAGAGGGCACGTAGGAAGTACACCTCACCCAGCCGATGGTTCATTGTGGTCTGGTCCAATCCTGACGATTCGGCACGTCCGATTGCGGCATTACAGCAGTTAAGTCCGCTGTAGAGAATGTTCCACATGTATCGGAAAGGCTTGTACGACGGATTGAGGTCGATGCCATAGTAAGCCAGTGCAGGCACGTTGCCTGAACTGCTACCGGCTCCCGTGAAGCAGTCGGTGCCCATCTCGGTTAGCGAATATCCGTCGGTATTGCCCATGAAAGCCTTTGAATAGGCATAGCAGGCATTAACCAGACTCTCGTAGCCGTCGGGAGTAGAGTAGAGCACGTCGGCAGTAACGGCATTGCGGTTGGTCTCGTCGAGGAAATCCGAGCATGATGTAAGGCTAAGAGTAGCAGCCATTCCCATCATCATCATATATTTTTTCATATACATTATTTTCTTTATATCGTTTAAACAGTTAGTCCTTTAGAAAGCTAAATTCACACCGAAAACCAGTTCCTTTGTGATAGGATAATAGATGGAGCCGCAGCCCTCTGGGTCGTAATCGTCAACCCCCGTGAAGGTGAAGAAGTTCTTCATCGTGCCATATACGCGCAGGCGGGTCATACCAATCTTGCTTATCCACTTCAGCGGGAAGTTGTAAGCCAGAGTGATATCCTTTATCTTCACGAAGTCGCCCTTCTCGTAGCCGAGAGTGCTGAAGTAGAGCATGTTCTGGTCGCGGTTGAAGTTAGGGCGCGGCATGTCGTTTGTGGCGTTCTCCGGTGTCCAATAGTCGTAAACGGCCTGGTTTTGCCAGCCGCTTGGCAGGAATCCCAGCTTGTTGCTGTTGCGTATCATGTGGCCGAAACGTCCGTAGAGGAATATGTCGAGCTCCCACTGCTTGTACTGCAGCTTGTTGTTGAAGCCAATGGTGAGCTTCGGAGTCTGCTGGCCAAGAATGATGCGGTCGTCTTCAGGAGTAATCTTGCCGTCGCCGTTCTGGTCTTTCACCTTGATGTCGCCTGGTACCTGTCCGTACTTTGCAGCCTCTGTTTCCTCGTTCAACTGCCATATTCCTATTTTCTCATAGTCGTAGTACACCTTTGTTGGCTGTCCGATGAACCATCCGTTAGCCTCGTCGTCCTGGTCAGAATTGATGCTGACGATTTTCTCCTTGTTGTGGCCAAGAGTGATGTCGGCGTTCCATTTGAAGTCGGGTTTGTCGAAGATGACTCCGCTGAGAGTCACGTCGATGCCTCGAGTCTCGGTCTTGCCCACGTTGCTTATCACCTCAGTGAAGCCTGTGTGTCCGGGAATAATCATCGGGAGCAGCAGGTCGTTGGTCCATGTCTTATAGATGTCGATGGTGGCGTAGATGCGGTTGTTCAACATTCCGTAGTCGATACCGAAGTTGAGCACCTTTGTCTTCTCCCACTTGAGGTCCTTGTTTGCAAGGTTGTAGGGACGATAGCCATAGGCAGCCGTACCGTTATAGTCATAATAGGTGCCGCTAAGTCCTCCAGTGGTCTGATAGGCGCTGACTGCGCTGTTGCCCGAAAGACCATACGACAGACGGAGCTTCATGTCGCTCACGGCATCGACATTTTTCAAGAAGCTCTCTTCCTTGATGCGCCATGCGCCGGCCACTGACGGGAAGTAGCCCCACTTGTTGCCCTCGGCAAGCACTGAGCTTCCGTCAGCACGCATGGTGAGGGTGAGCATGTACTTGTCCATCAGTTTGTAGTAGATACGTCCGAAGAACGACAGCATCGACGACTCGGTAAGCGAGCTGGCGATGTTCTTGTCGGCCTGGGCACTCGTCAGGTTGTGATACTGCACGGCATCGAAGGCAAATCCCTTGCCGTTGGCCGAGAGGCTCTCGTAGTGGCTCTTCGACATGCTGTGACCTGCCATGACGGTGATGTGGTGAACGTCGAAGTCGTTGCTGTAGGTGAGGATGTTCTCCCACGTGTAGCCATTGTTGTGTGTCTCGGTCTTCGAGGCGTATGCACGTCCGCTGTTGCTCTGTGCGTAAGAAGAGTTGACTCCCTCGAAAAGTCCCGTCGTGGTGGATTGCAGGTCAATGCCGAGGTTTGTACGATAGTTCAAGCCCTTCACGATGTTCCACGACAGATAGCCTGTACCGAACACGCGATATGCCTTTGTCTCGTTGAGATAGTTTTCCTTGTCCTGGTCAACGAGCAGGTTGACGCTGGTGGAGCTGCTTCCATAGAGCGGCAGGCGGTTGATGCTGCCATCCTCGTTGAACGGCTTTGCCAAAGGAGAATAGGTACGCGCATAGTGGTAGGCTCCGCTTGGCGATGAGTTCTGGTTGCGATAGTTGATATGCAACGACGCTCCTACCTCCAGTTCCTTTCCCATCTTGTGAACCACGTTCAGGCGACCGCCGTAACGGTCCATCTCGTCGCCGCGCAGCAGTCCCTTCTCGTTCTGATAGTCGAGGGAGAAGCTCGCCTGTGTCTTTTCCGTTCCGCCGCTGATGCTTGCCTGATAGTTCTGAGTGAAACCGCTCTGCATCACCAAGTCAAGCCAGTCAACGCTCACGCCGCTGTTGAGCAGTGCAATTTCCTCAGAGCTGAGGAATGCAGAGTCATCGGTGTAGTTGTTGACAGCGCGGAGGGCTTCACGACGGAACTCCACGTTCTGCTCGGCGTTCATTATGTCGGGCATACGAGTCTTCATCACAGGACCGGCGTAGGCGTTGAACTCCACCTTCGTCTTTCCTTCCTTGCCTTTCTTGGTGGTGATCATGATGACACCGTTGGCACCACGGCTACCATAGATGGCTGTTGTGGAGGCATCCTTAAGCACCTCTATGCTCTCGATGTCGTTGGGATTGATGGTGATGTCCGATCCGTAGGCAATTCCGTCAACGAGAATCAGCGGAGCGTTGGAGGCTGTCAGCGAGCGGTTACCGCGCACGTTGAAGTTGAAGCCGGCACCCACAGCACCACTCGAAGGAGTCATGTCAAGACCAGCTATCTTTCCCTGCAGGCTCTCAAGCACGTTAGTTGTCGGCACTGCCGTGATGTCCTTTGCCTTCAGCTGCGAGATGGAGCCTGAAAGGTCGCGCTTCTTCATCACGCCGTAACCCACGACAACCACTTCGTCAAGCGATTCGTAGCTTGAGACCATCACGATGTCCAACTTGTTTCTGTTGCCAACTTTCTGTTCCTGCGTGTCATAGCCCACGTATGAGAACTTGAGGATTGTTGACGCGCCCACGTTACTTAATTTAAAGTTGCCGTCGGCATCTGTCACTGTGCCGTTGCCGCCCCCTGCCGAGATGGTGACCCCGACCAGTGGTTCGCCGTTGGCGTCCTTCACGTTTCCTGTAATCGCCTTCTGGGCGAAACTAATCATCCATAGCATTGACATGGCCAGGATGACATACAGTCTTTTAGTGTTTTGTTTCATTGTTAGTTTGCAATTTGATTTTTTATTAGTTTATTAATGATATTTTCTTGTGCAAAAGTATAAAAAGGAAACAAAACAAAAGTACAAGATTATTCCATAGGGGTAGAAAATTGCGTCAAGGGGCGTTTTTGGCTCAATATTCCACCATCCTTGACGCAATTTTACACTCTTCTCACAACATTAATGTTGGTTTCTGTATTCTGTAGGTGTCATGCCGATGTCTGCTTTGAAGCATTTAGCAAAATATTTCGGGTCGGAGAAGCCGCAATCGTATGCCACGTCGTTGACGCTTTTTCCCTCCTTCAGCAGCTGGCACGCCTTGCGGATTCGGGCTTCGCGAATGAAGTCGAGAGGAGTGACGCCCAGCAATGACTTCATCTTTCGGTTCAGCCCCGAACGACTGGTGAGCGTGGCTTCAGCCATGTCGCCGATGTTGATGTCGGAGTCGCCGATATGCTCTTCTATAAACCTCATGGCTCTCTGCATGAAAGCCTCGTCTTCCGGCTTTATTTTTGGTGTTGCTGGCTGAGCCTTCACCTCCAACGGCACTTCGCTGTGTACATCCCTCTTGTTCATAAGTGCGAGATAGGCTTCGTGTAGTTCCTGCTGACGACGTTTCAGAGTGACGATATAGCGTCGGGTGCGGAGGATGCCCCATACTACCGTCGCCAACAGCAGGACGTAGAGTATCTGTGCCCAGCGGGTTTCCCAGAATGTGGGTTTGACTACGACCGTCAGCGTACGCACATTGTCAACCCAAATACCGTCGTTGTTGGTGGAACGTATCTTCAACTGATATACACCGGGGCGCAAGTCAAGGAATGTAGCCGAGTGATTCTTCCCTATGTTGTTCCACTGACGATTGTCGTCGCCCATCTGGAAGGCATAGTACACGTTCTCGTTGCCCGAATAGCTCAGTGTGGCGAAATACACTGTAAAGCTACGATTCTGAGGTTCGAGCACCAAAGTGTCCTGCCAACAAACAGCATGGTCTATCGTTCCGTTTCCCACGGAAATGCCAGTCAGCGTAAGGTTTGGCACATAGTGGCTTTTCTTCAGGTCGTCGGGATGAATGGTGAATGCACCGTTCTGAAGTCCGAATATCCATCGTCCATCAGGCAACTGGGTCGGAGGAGCATCGGAGAAGCGGAGTTTGTCTTTCCAAAAGAATGCCGTGTTGTTCATCGGCGACGCATCGTCGGGATTGAGCAGTATCAACTGGTTGTTGCTGACGATGAGAAGCGAGTCGGACATGGGGACTGCCGACAGGGCAACGTCGGAAGGCAACCCTACCGACGTGTCAAAATGGCGAAAGTTCAATTCATCTGCCAATAGATTGTCTGAAACAATCTGGTTCAGTCCCCCACTCTCAGTGCAGACATACAGGCGGTGTCTGGCATCTTCGGTGACATACATCGTGGCATTGTTGTTGAGGCTGTTGGCACGGTTGACATCCTTCACATGACATTTGAACTCAATGCGTCTGACGTCATCGACTGAAACGTCAGCCACAAACAGCCCGCCAGTAGTGGCGACAAGCATGACATCGTTCGGCAAGATGTGTATCTGTCGGCACTTCAACCCCTTGTCTTTGGGATATGGCAGTCCGTTGTTGCGGTTCAGGAATACAGGATTTTCCGACTGTGGATTAGGAATGCAATTCACGCCATCCTTGAAAGTGGCAATCCATAACCTGCCA
>JBJEKR010000137.1:10370-11537 GCA_051878735.1 Prevotella sp.
TTCCTGATCGTGGCGTTTGTTGAAGGTCGAGACGAGCTGCCGCTCAAGTGATTTGTCAATCTCACGATATTTACAAGTCTTGACATCAAACAGGAACACCCTTCCGTCCACAAAGCAAAGGAGGTTACCATTCTTGTCCAGCATCATGTCCATAATGCGGTCGGAAGGCATGTCAACACCATCACCGACACGAGATTTAAACGTCTCAAACCTGTAACCATCATATCTATTCAATCCGTTCCATGTCGAGAGCCAAATCATGTTCTGTTTGTCCTGGACAATCTGCGTGACATACCATTGCGCCATTCCACTGAACTCATCATAATGGGTCACAGTGCAATTTGACTGTGCCAGACAAGCTTTTGCCCAACACACCAACAAGCACAATGTCAGCAACAAATGTTTTCTCATAGGGATTTGTTTTTGTTTCGGGTGCAAAAATACAATAAAATATTCATTTGAACAAGCTTTCCTCCTGATATTGTCTTGAATTAACTGCATTTTCTGCAATAATCGACAATCCAATATAGAGGACAACGACAGCCGCAAGGAAACGTCTGTTAAAGAGTCATAAAGGTATGAAAAAACTATATGAAAGTTTGTATGGAAGGGTTTTAAACCGTAAATTTGCACGACAATATAACCCACCTTTAAAATATTACATTATGATCAAACGACTAATGAGTTTCCTCGATGCTTCACCCGTAAACTTCCTTGCGGTGAAGAACATTGCCGACGAACTGGAGAAGGCTGGCTTCCGCCAGATTGACCCTAAAGAGCCTTTGGGCACAGTGAAAGAAGGCGACAAGCTGTTTGTCACAAAGAACGACTCTTCAATATATGCCTTCCACATTGGAACGAAACCAATGGCTGACGCAGGCTTCCGCATGATATGCGCACACTGCGACTCTCCTACGTTCAGAATAAAGCCAAATGCGGAGATGACATGCGAGGGTGGAATCGTGAAGCTGAACACCGAGGTTTACGGAGGACCCATAATGTCAACATGGTTCGACCGCCCGCTGACCATCGCCGGAAGAGTGATTGTAAGGGGAGAGGACGCGCTGAATCCAAAGACACTGCTGCTGCACGTAAAGCGTCCGCTGCTGCAGATAAGCAACCTTGCCATACACTTCAACCGCCAAGTGAACGACGGAGTGAAGCTGA
>JBJEKR010000138.1:0-2604 GCA_051878735.1 Prevotella sp.
AGGTTTGATGCGAACTCTGCATGACTTTGGTATGACGGTACAGATGACATGATTTCTGTGTCGGTGAACAGATGTGTGTATGTAGGCAACAAATACTGGGAATATCCATTTGACTTCGGCAATAAGGCAAGTTTGTACGCCTCATCGGATATAAGGTAGTTTATGAATGCCATGGCATCATTACATTTCTGTTCGTCAACATTCGACGAGATGGCAAGAATGTCCAACCACGCTAACTTTTTCCTTTTGCTGCCGTAAAACGAGACGCTCTTCATCGCCACGTCTTCACTACGCAATATGGCTTTCTCATTGTCGTGTATTGTCTCCAAAATGAAATGCAGGTACTCAGAATATCCTATCACGACATCAGACAGCCCGCAGACGAAGGGAACCACCTCGCCATTATGTCCGTCATCTAATGACATGATGGTTCTTATGTCGTTTACAATCTCCATGTCAAGATTGTCCGTTGACATATATCTTCTTTGTTCCTCATAGCCTTCATATTTCTCACTTAACGCATGGGCATACAATTCCCCGGCACAAATGTCATCAATATATACAGACAACTTCGTACCTCTTCCTTTCAAGACATTGGCAATTTGCATCATGTCGTCAGTGGCACTCAGCTCATTGTCGTTCTTGTTGTAGAAAAGGCAGTTGGAGCATATCCAATGGGGTATGCCATAAAGTGTGCCGTTCAAACTGTGGGCACCGGCGAAGTCGAGAGTATCGGTCTTGTCCAATCCGCCTTGATTAGGATAAGGGCGTACACGTTTCTTCTCAACCATCTCCTTCAGGAAGATGCAATCCACTTCCATCACATCAGCGTCAGCCGTCAGCAAACCGCCACGATAGTAGTTGCTGTCTGTAAGTATCACGAGGTCTATGTCACGATGTATCCGTTCAAAATCCGCTTCCAGTTCGTTGTAATATGTTGCAGGGTCGGGAATGTACGGGAAAAGATATACCCTAAGTTCACGACGACTTGTCTCGTCGGTGGAACACGACGAGAGAATCCACGCAACGGCAATCATGCCCCACACGGCTACTCCCCATATACGATACATCATTTTCATGACAGCAAAATAACTTTTTCAAGCAATATCATCGCACGATACCCGCTCCACACCTATTATTAATTACGGTAGCAGACAGGAAATCAAGCGCAGAGAAAACACTACACCTCGTTGCACGCCACAATGTCAGGATATGCCTTTGGAAATCCTGCAAGGGAGCTTGCGACTCACCAAGAAGAAATCCGCTTCAAAGTTAATAATACTATCAGAATGAACAAAACTTTTGCGGACATTTTTGATACGATGCCCCATTTTTTAACACATCTCTTTTGCTGATTCAGAAAGAACCGTATATTGCAGCACAAATTACGACGTAGATATGGGACAACATAATAATTAACGTGAGTTCGACGAAATTCTCTTCATATATGAGCCAACGACTGGGAGTGTGGGCGTCCCGCCCGCACCCTGCGCACCAACAACCGCAAATGTCGGCTATTGGGATATTACTTATACGTCGAGGTGCGGGCGAGACGCCCACACTCCCAGTGCTTGCAGCCGGGTTATACAAGTCAGAGGGTCAGAGAACCTGTCCCTCTGGCCCCATTATATTAAATAAAAATTTCCCAAGAGATATGGAAGCTGCCTTTCTTCTTGTCAAACACCAGCTCGACAAAATGGTCGGAATGAAGGATGTTGTGTTTCCTGATAGTCTCTACGACGGACAGCTATTCGAGAAAAGCTTTGTCTGAACAGAAAGCGCCAGAGTTCTACATTTTATTTAATTATCTTACGCATAGTGCCGTCACTCATGCGTATGATATTCAAACCGCAACTTATGCCGTTCTTCCTCTCTCCTTTTATGTTATAGATAGCGTTTATTGTAATTTCCTTAGTGACAGTGTTGTTATTAATGTCAGTAGTAGTAATTGGTAGGATTTTTCCAAACCCACTCCAAGGAGATGTTGTTCTGTATAACTCTATAGACTCTTCTGGTACATAGAGCGATGCATTTTCGATAGGAGTATTTGTAAAGAATGACCGATCTTTTAATGGAGTAGGAATTTTGCATATTATGGAGGTTAGAGAACGACAGTAGTTGAAGCAGTAATCTCCAATACTTGTCACAGAGGAAGGTATAATAATTGATGTGAGAGAAGAACAGCCGTCTAAGCAACTAATACCCAAACTTGTCACGGAAGCTGGAATGTCAATAGATGTAAGAGATGAACACCCACTGAAGCAATTCGCTCCCAATTTTGTCACTGAGGTCGGAATAATTATTGATTTGAGAGAAGAACAGCCTTCAAAGCAATCCCGTCCCAAAGCTGTGATAGAATCTGGAATAATGACAGATGTTAGAGAAGTACAACCCTCAAAGCAGGATAATCCCAAACTTGTTACAGAAGAAGGAATGACTATTGACATTAGAGAAGTACATTCTCTGAAACAGTTATTATCCAAACTTGTGATAGGAGCCAAAATGTCTATTGACTTGAGAGAATAGCATTTATAGAAACACTGACTGCCTATACTTGTCACGGAAGCAGGAATAATGATATGCGTGAGAGAATAACAACATTCG
>JBJEKR010000139.1:0-11354 GCA_051878735.1 Prevotella sp.
ACCAACTACCTTTGCTACGTTCCCGTCCTGGAGGATTCGAAGGGAGCTGGCCGTGCAAGACTTGCCCGTCTTGCTCGAAAGCGGGTGCAAAGGTAGGAAAAAAAATGGAGTTATGCAAATAAAATGGTAGAAAAATGACACAAAATTCTTCTTTAAGGAGAAAAAAGACGCTTTTTCGGGCAAAACAGTATGCCATTTCGCTTTTTATTCGTAATTTTGCAGCACTAATATATATATAATGTATTGATGACAACACCTGAATACGTACAACTTCGTGCCTTTTCACGCGTCGATGGCGCATACTTGGGCATTCTCTGGACAGTGAGCTTCATTTGCAGCATCATTGGCATGACGCAGCCCTTGATGGGTTTCGTCGGAACACTGACGGCATTGGCAAGCCCGTTCTTCGCGGCCAAGAGACTGTGGAAATTCAGAGACAACGTCAGAGATGGACAGATCTCGTTCCTAAGGTCGATGGCCTACTACATTCTCACATTCTTCTATGCGTCAATCCTCTTCGCCTTGGCGCA
This sequence comes from Prevotella sp., assembly GCA_051878735.1. Classification (GTDB taxonomy): domain Bacteria; phylum Bacteroidota; class Bacteroidia; order Bacteroidales; family Bacteroidaceae; genus Prevotella. The sequence continues at coordinate 531 of JBJEKR010000139.1, forward strand.
GTACATCTACTTCGCATTCATCGACAACGGCTACATAGTCAAGGAGTACATTAGCATAATGTCAACCGACGAGGCACAGACGATGCTTAAGGCCTACGGACTCACCGCAAAGCAAGTGAAGGACAGCCTCAACGAGATGGCTGCAACGTCTCCCATAATGATTGTTCTGAACATCATGACCATGAACATCACCATTGGCATACTCATGAGCCTGCCCGTAGCGGCAATGACAAAAAAGAAATGAAAAAACAGGGCAACCTACACTACTTTTCACATCAAAACAGCAATAAAAAGCAAAAAAACGGCTATATAATATATAAAAGAGGTGAAAAATGCCGCAATATGGATATTTTTCAGTAATTTTGCAACCAAAAGAATTCACTTTCTATGGATATTTCAGTTATCATACCTCTATACAACGAGGAAGAATCGCTGCCTGAGCTCTACGCATGGATTGAGAGAGTGATGAAGGCAAACAACTACAGCTTCGAAGTAATATTCGTCAACGACGGATCAACAGACACCTCTTGGGAGGTGATAGAACGACTGGCAAAAGAGTCGGAATGTGTAAAGGGAATAAAGTTCCGACGCAACTACGGAAAAAGCCCAGCCCTATACTGTGGATTCGAGCAGGCAAAGGGAAACGTGGTCATTACCATGGATGCCGACCTGCAAGACTCGCCAGACGAGATTCCCGAACTCTACAAGATGATTATGGAGGACGGCTACGACCTCGTATCCGGCTACAAGCAGAAACGCTACGACCCTCTCTCAAAAACCATCCCGACAAAGCTATTCAACGCCACGGCGAGAAAGATAAGCGGAATAAAGAACCTGCATGACTTCAACTGCGGACTCAAGGCTTACAAGCGCGACGTGGTGAAGAACATCGAGGTATATGGAGAAATGCACAGATACATTCCATATCTGGCAAAGAACGCGGGATTCGACAAAATTGGTGAAAAGATAGTACACCACCAAGCGCGAAAATACGGAAAGTCGAAGTTCGGACTCAACCGATTCTTCAACGGCTATCTCGACCTCATCACGCTCTGGTTCCTAAGCAACTTCGGAAAGAAGCCTATGCACGTCTTCGGATTCTTGGGCACCCTCGTCTTCATCATTGGTTTCTTCTCCGCCTTCGCGCTGGGAGTAGATAAGCTATGGTGTCTCGCGCATGGAATTCCACAGCGACTGGTAACCGACTCGCCATATTTCTACATTGCTCTAACAATGATGATGATAGGTACACAACTGTTTCTGGCAGGATTCGTTGGCGACCTCATCAGCCGCTCGTCGTCAAACAGGAACGACTATCAGATAGAGGAGGAAATAAGATGCGACGACTGACAACGGCTTTGATGGCACTCGTCGCACTCTGCGCATGCACCTCCATAGACTGCCCCGTGGAGAACAACGTGGCGACGTACTATAAGGTAATGGGAACCGACGGAAAGGAGGCTACGCTCAGTGACACCCTCACGGTGATTACCAAACTGGCCAACGGCACCGACTCGGTGATACTGAACAAAAGCGTGGATACAAAAACGTTTCAGCTGCCTGTAAGCTACACAAACGCAGCCGACACCTTTTTCTTTGTGCGACAAGGCGAAGCCTACGAAATCATCGACACACTGTGGCTTGAGAAGACCAACCTGCCACAGTTTGAGTCGGTCGATTGCAAGCTCGTCTATTTCCACGACGTCTTGTCGCTGAGGCACACCGGTCACGCCATCGACTCCATCTCGATAAAAAAAGGACGAATAGACTATGACTCGAATACGGAAAATTTCCACATATATTTCAAGGCTGACATTTAGCATCATGATGCTCGTGGCAGCGACACAGGCCAATGCGCAGGGAAAAATCTTCGCATTGCAGAAAGACTCCGTGCCTTTGTTCAGAGGGTTCTCCGTGTCGGTAGATTTGGCAGGAGCCTTGGTAAAGGCTCTTGGCGACTACGGAGAATATGAGGCAGCGTTGAGAATAAATCTGCACGACCAGTATTTCCCAATAGTGGAAATAGGCTACGGCCAAGCAGACCACAACGACGAGGTGACACTCATCTCCTACGCCACAAAGGCTCCTTACATGAGAGTGGGATGCGACCTCAACCTGCTGAAGGACAAGCATGCGCCCAACAGAATTTACGGTGGACTGAGATACGCCTTTACATCATACAAGGTGGACATGAGCCGACCGATGACGGAAGACCCCGTATGGGGCTCGCCAACGTCGTTCGAAATAATTGGCGAAAGCTGCAATCAGCACTGGGCTGAAGTGGTGTTGGGCATCGACGCGAAAATTGTCGGACCACTACACCTCGGTTGGAACATAAGATACAAACGACGACTATCGCACAAGGACTGCAGCGCAGGAAAGACCTGGTACATACCAGGTTACGGTAAATGGGGCGACACAAGAATCGGAGCCAACTTCAACGTCATTATTGATATATGAAAAACAAAAGACTTGTCTGGCAACTGCCATTCCTTACATTACTGGTCTTAGGAACAATTATCATCATAAGGCAGCAGAACACGATGCCATACCAAAACAATAAGGGCATGGTGTTCGGCACAACCTATAGCATAACATACCAATGCGACTCCGACTTGCACAACAGCATAAAGGCAGAACTGCAGAAAGTGGACGATGCACTCTCACCATTCAACAAGAACTCCATCATAACGGCAATAAACAACAATAAGGACATAGAGGTGAACAGAATGTTTACCGACGTCTTCGTATTGGCACAACAGATTGCCGACGACACTGATGGAGCTTTCGACATTACGGTTGCGCCACTGGTGAACGCATGGGGATTCGGATTCAAGACCGGCACACAGCCCACAAGGCACAACATCGACAGCCTAAGGGCAATAATTGGCTATGGGAAAGTGAAACTTGTGGGAAAACGCATAGTGAAACAAGACAAGAGAACCATGCTTGACTGCAGCTCAATAGCTAAAGGCTACGGAAGCGATGTGGTGGCAAGACTGCTGAAAAGCAAGGGCGTAAAGAACTACATGGTAGAAATAGGTGGAGAAATAGTGACAAAAGGCGTCAGCCCAAAAAGATTGCCATGGAAAATCGGCGTGACAAAGCCACTCGACGACTCCCTGTCGGTAAATCAGGAAATTCAGAGCGTAATAAACGTTACGGACAAGGCTATGGCAACAAGCGGCAACTACCGAAACTTCTACTTCAAAGGAGGTAAAAAATACGCACACACCATTGACCCACATTCTGGCTATCCAGTGCAGCACAGCATACTGTCATCAACAGTAATAGCCAACGACTGCGCCACAGCCGACGCATACGCCACAGCATTCATGGTGATGGGAATAGAAAAGGCCCAGGCACTCCTCAAGCGGCATCCGGAGCTGATGGCATATTTCATCTATGCGGACAAGGACGGAAAGAACAAGACTTGGTGTTCTGAAACGTTAAAGTCGAAAATAATTGAAAATGAATGAGGGGAATTAATATGGCAAGACTACAGATTTACAACAAACTATTGCAGTTTCCACTATTCTTCGGAATGAGCCACAGCGACATCATGGAGCTGGTGGCACACTACAGGCTTGACTTCTACCGCAAGGCTGCGGGAGAAACAATAGTCTGCGCCGACTCGCCATGCGACAAAATGATACTTCTTGCCAACGGACAGATAGAGTCAACGACAAAGTCGCCCGACGGTAGTTTCTCCGTTGAAGAAGTATTCAACTCTCCATATACACTGCAACCCGAGAACCTTTTCGGAACCAACCAGAGGTATCAATCCACTTTCGTCACGTCAACAAGATGCAACTTCATCTCAATAGACAAGATGGAACTGGTGGTGCTGTTCAGCAAGTTTGAGACCATTAGGCTCAACTACCTCAACATGTTGGCAAACATGACTCAGAAGACCAAAAAGCACACATGGGCAAAGCAAGGAAATACGCAACGCTCACACATTGTGCATTTCATGGCCGAGCACTCGCTGAGACCGGCAGGACACAAGATTTTCAGAATCTTGATGACAAAACTGGCTGAGGAGATAAACGCCACGCGTAGAGAAGTGTCGGCAGAGCTGAACAGAATGGAGGACGAGGGGCTTCTGACACTTTCAAGAGGAAAAATCACAGTGCCATTCTTGGAACGTCTGATAACTTTATAGTTAAAAATTGAATATTTACATTCTCTATGCAATATTTTTACTAAATTTGCAAACCAAAAAGAAACGATAAAAAGTATGAATGAAAATATGACGGAATCGGTTAAACAGCCGACACGCACAAACCCTTTCCTCGAAACTTACGACACTCCGCACGAAACAGTGCCCTTCGACAGAATAACGATTGAGGACTACGAGGAAGCATTTGTTGAGGGAATTCGCAGAGAAGACGAACAGTTGGAGAAAATTATCAATAACACCGAAAGACCAACGTTCGACAACACCATCATATACAACGAAGAAGGAAAAGAACACTACTACGACCTCTTGTCAAGAGTGTCAACGGTGTTCTTCAACATGCTCAGTGCAAACACCAACGACGAGATGGACGCACTGGCACAGAAACTACAGCCAATGCTGACGAAGCACGCCAACGACATTAGGCTAAACAAAAAACTCTTCGAGAGAATAAAACATGTTCACAGACACCATAGAAAACTGACTGACGAAGAGAAAAGACTGCTCGACGACGAATACGATGGACTGGTAAGAGGAGGCGCACTGCTCGACGAGGCAGGAAAAGAAAAGCTGCGACAACTGACTGAGGAATTAAGCATGCTCTCGCTTCAGTTCTCACAAAACCTGCTGAAAGAGACAAAGGCCTTCACACTGCACATCACCGACGAGGCAGAACTTGACGGACTGCCGGAAACAGCAAGAGAGGCTGCCGCTCAGGAAGCTAAGGAACAGGGAAAGGAAGGTTGGGTGTTCACACTCGACTTCCCAAGTTACTCGCCGTTCCTCACCTACTCGACACAGCGCAAGCTAAGAGAACGAATGTTCATGGCAAAAAACACTCTCTGCTTCCATGGAAACAGCGAGGACAATCAGGAAATATGCCGAAAAATTGTCAACCTAAGACTGGAACTGGCACAGATGCTGGGATACAGGACTTATGCCGACTATGTGTTGAAAAGGAGAATGGCATCAAACAAGAAGAACGTCTATAATATCCTCAACCAACTCATCGAGGCATATAAGCCAACGGCAATAAAGGAGACGGATGGAATAAAAAAACTGGCTCAGAAACTGACCGCAGGGAAAGAGAAGTTGGAGAAAATGGAGCCATGGGACACTCCTTTCTACTCGCACAAGCTGAAACTGAAGAAATATAACGTCGATGCTGAAATGCTCAGACCATACTTCGAATTGAAGAACGTAATAAAGGGAGTTTTCGGACTGGCAACACGACTCTACGGCATCACGTTCAAGGAGAACACTGAAATACCAGTCTATCATCCAGACGTGAAGGCATACGAGGTGTTCGACAAGGACGGTTCATACCTCGCTGTACTATACACCGACTTCCACCCACGAAATGGAAAGCAGTCGGGAGCATGGATGACGGAATTTCAGGGACAATGGATCAACAACGAGGGGAAAAACGTCAGACCGCACGTTAGCCTCGTGATGAACTTCACGAAGCCAACGCCGGAGAAACCCGCACTGCTAACACTCAGCGAGGTGGAGACTTTCCTGCACGAGTTCGGACACGCCCTACACGGAATGTTCGCCAACACGAGATTCGAAAGTCTCAGCGGAACAAACGTATGGTGGGACTTCGTGGAACTGCCATCACAGTTCATGGAGAACTATGCCATTGAGAAGGACTTCCTAAAGACCTTCGCCTTCCACTATCAGACAGGCGAGGCAATTCCCGACGAACTCATAAGGCGAGTGACGAGAAGCCGAAACTTCAATGTAGCCCTCTCATGCTTGAGACAAGTGAAGTTCGGACTCATCGACATGGGATTATACACTCGCACGAAGCCGATGAAGTCTGCCGACGAAATAAAGGAATCGGAAAGAAAGTCAGGTAGTCCAGCAGAGCTGAAGCCTGGAACAGCAGAGAGACTGAACACCTGCATGACAGTGCAGTTCAGCCACATAATGTCGGGAGGATATGCAGCAGGATATTACAGCTACAAATGGGCGGAAGTGCTTGAGGCCGATGCTTTCTCTCTGTTCAAGCAGAAGGGAATATTCAACCAAGAGACGGCACAGCAGTTCCGCGACAACATTCTCTCAAAGGGCGGTACCGAGCACCCAATGGTACTCTACAAGAGATTCCGCAAGAAGGAGCCAACCATCAAGGCACTGCTGAAGAGAAACGGGATTAAATCATGAATTCTCGTACAAGCCAAGAGGATAGCCAAGTGAGAGAATGAGCCTTCCCGAGGTGAATGTATGAGAAACTACAAAGTAAACATTGAATTAAAGTGAAATTCTATGGACGAGAAGCAACATAAACTTGACCTACGCTATCTGAGAATGGCTCAGATATGGGCAGAGAACAGCTACTGCAAACGTAGGCAGGTAGGAGCACTGGTCGTGAAGGACCAGATGATTATCAGCGACGGGTTCAACGGCACTCCAAGCGGATTTGAGAATGTCTGCGAGGAAAACAACGTCACGCTGCCATACGTCCTGCACGCTGAAGCCAACGCAATAACGAAACTGGCGCGAAGCTCTAACAACAGCGAGGGAGCCACACTCTACGTAACTGACGCGCCATGCATTGAATGTTCAAAACTCATCATACAGGCAGGAATAAAACGAGTAGTGTATGCAAGGGAATACAGACTCGACGACGGCTTAAGGCTTCTTAGACAAGCAAACATTGAAGTAGAATATATAAATCCAGACAACAATGTACAAGAACAAGACAAATAGACTGATGCCATTGTTCATGGCCATCTGCGTGGTAATTGGAATACTCATCGGTACCTTCTATGCCAACCACTTTTCCGGCAACCGACTGAATATCATCAACATGAGCGGCAACAAGCTGAACAACTTGCTGCACATCATTGATGACCAGTATGTTGACACGGTCAACATCAACGACCTCGTAGAGAAGGCTATGCCTCAGATACTCTCGGAACTTGACCCACACTCCGTTTACATTGGCGCCAAGGACGCACAGTCGGCCAACGACGACCTGAGCAGTTCCTTCTCAGGAGTAGGCATCGAGTTCACCATAAGGGAGGACACGATACACGTGCAGAACGTCATCGGAAACGGACCGGCAGAGAGGGCTGGAGTAATAGCAGGCGACAAGATAGTAAGCATCGACGACAAGCCTTTCGTGGGAAAAATCGTTACCACGACAGAGTCAATGCGAAGGCTGAAAGGACCCAAGGACACGAAAGTGAAGCTCGGACTGCTCGGTTTCAAGGCAAAGAAAGTAAGATACGTCACCGTTACAAGAGGAGAAATTCCACAAAAAAGCATCACGGCAACGTATATGTTAGACAAGAACACCGGTTACATAAAGATTAAGAAGTTTGCAGAAAACACTTATCCGGAAATGCTCATCGCCCTGGCTCAACTATCACAGAACGACCTTAGGAATCTGGTCATCGACCTTCGTGGAAACCTCGGCGGTTACATGGCGTCTGCCGTGCAGATAGCCAACGAGTTCCTTCCCAAGAACAGACTCATCGTCTATATGGAAGGACGACGCTCACCACGTCAGGACTTCCATAGCGACGGAAAGGGAAGCTATCAGCATATCCCTATCATTGTGCTCATCGACGAGATATCCGCATCGGCATCAGAAATTCTCTCTGGAGCAATTCAGGACAACGACAGAGGTACCATAATAGGAAGACGCTCGTTCGGTAAGGGACTGGTTCAGAAGCCATTATCGTTTAAGGACGGCTCGATGATTCGACTCACGACAGCCCGTTACTACACTCCTTCGGGTAGATGCATACAGAAACCTTACACATCAGGTGCCGACAAGGACTACGAGGAAGAACTCCTTAACAGATACCAACATGGAGAGTATTTCTCACAAGACAGCATCAAGCACTCTGGAAAGGCTTTCCACACCACCAATGGCCGTACAGTGTATGGAGGCGGCGGCATTACCCCCGACATTTTCGTGCCTGAAGACACGTTGGGAATAACATCGTACTACAAGGAGGCTGCTATGTCGGGAATAATTCTCAGATTTGCTTTTGAGTACACCGACGAGAACCGCGACAAACTGAAGAAGATGGACGACGTGAAGGAAATCGTCTCGTACCTCAACAAGCAGAACATCGTGGAGAAATTCGCCAACTATGCTGAGAGAAATGGACTTAAACGCAGGAACCTGATGATTCAGAAATCACGTACACTGCTCACAAGATACATTAACAGCAGGATTATCTACAACATCCTTGACGAGGACGCATGGACACAGTACCTCAACGCCGACGACCCAACGGTGAAGACCGCACTTGACGTTTTCAGACGCGGAGCCGCTTTTCCCAAAAACACTCAGGAGAAAAACGGGAAAACCGCAATGATTTCCACGTCATACGACCATCGTGCCCCATTCTCCAATCTTAACGTTCAGGCAAAAGCTCTACCCTCAAGCCTCTGTTAAGGAAACAGGAATAGCACCAAGTGTAGTTACTTGAGTTGGGCTTAGGCGAAAAATATTGAAAGGACATGATTGAAAGGACATGATTCAAAAGAGTGAGTTAAGAAAAATTGTTAGACTACGAAAGAGAGAGTTCGACCAACGACAATTGGCAGAGCTCTCTCTTGCCATCATGGCTCGACTAAAGGCGGAACCACACTTCGCACAGGCTAAGACGGTTATGCTGTATGCTGCCCTTCCCGATGAAGTTGACACCACGACACTGCTGAAGAATACAGAAGGCAAAACCATCATCCTCCCAAAAGTTACAGGAGATACGACAATGGAGACAAGACTGTTCAGAAGATGGGAAGACCTGAGCGAAGGAAAATTCAACATTCTGGAGCCTAACGGACCTTTATTCACCGACTACGAGGCAATTGACGTGGTAGTGGTTCCTGGAATGGCATTTGACAGAGACGGCAACCGACTGGGAAGAGGAAAAGGTTACTACGACAGATTTCTGACAGAGCTTCCTGACCATATATATAAAATAGGTGTTTGCTTCGACTTCCAAAAGTTCGATCACATTCCTGCCGACGACAACGATGTAGCAATGGACATCGTCGTCTGACTCAACAAAACCTTATATTATATATTACCTGAGTGCCCACGACATGGTTGAGCAATTCAACGTAGTAGTCTCTACGCATCGAGAGTTCCTGACGGATTGCAGGACTTGACAGCCTCACTATCAGTGTCTGATTGTTGATGTACACATTCAACGTATTACGCGCAATCAGCTCGCCAGCCACTTCAGGCCAAGCCTCGACAACACGTTTTTGAAGCAATGGCATCTCCAAGCCATTGACGCGCAAATTCTGCATTACAAGTTCTCGTATTGACTTTACATCACGCTTAAACATACCTGTTTCCCTTTCAATGAGACGAAATCTGATTGGTTACTCTCCCCGCCTCTACCTCGTAGATACGATGGTCGTACGAGTAGTTCCTTAATATTATGTCAAGATGCCCTCTATCCGTGTCCGTTATGAACGTCTGCCCGAAATCGTCGCCAAGAACAATATCTACAATGCGTTCAACACGTTCGGAATCAAGTTTGTCGAAAATGTCGTCAAGAAGCAACAGCGGAGTGGTTCGTGAAGCCGTGCGCTTTAAAAAGTCAAACTGAGCCAACTTCAGCGCAATGGCGAAAGTTTTGTTCTGCCCCTGGCTCCCTTCCTTCTTCAGAGGATGATCGTTTATTGTGAACTCAAGGTCGTCGCGATGCACGCCGTGGAGTGAATATCCCATGATGCGATCCTTCTGCCTGTCCCTCCTAATCACTTCCAAGAGAGGTCCTCGCTGGCAATGTGAGCCGTAGTTCAGCTTGACCTTTTCCTTTGACGAGGAAATAATGTCGTGATAATGCTGAAACACGTCGATGAACTCTGTGATGAAAGAGCTTCGAGACGAAAAGATCTTCTCACCCTCAATAGCCATCTGCTCTTCCCAAATGTCAAGAAGTGCGGGGTCAGGCTCCGTTTCCATCTTCAGGAGCGTATTACGTTGCTGCAATGCCTTATTGTATCTTACCAAGGCATCCATATAGGTACGGTCGTACTGTGAAATAACCATATCCATAAATCTACGTCGCTCCTCGCTCAATCCCTCTATGAGCTGCGTATCGGAAGGTGCGACGAAAATTATAGGAATAAGACCGATGTGCTCAGCCAATCTACGATATTCCTTCTTGTTGCGTTTGAAGTGCTTCTTCGTGCCACGTTTCATTCCGCAAGAGACTATTTCCGGTTGACCATCATCAGTCTCATATTCGCCCTCAATCATGAAGAACTGCTCATCGTGCCTTATGAGTTGTGAGTCTATTGGATTAGAAATGCTGCGGCAAAATGAAAGATAGTAAATGGCATCAAGAATGTTTGTCTTCCCTACACCATTATGCCCTACAAGACAATTCATTTTCGAAGACCATTCAATGGTGGTCTCCTGAATGTTCTTGTAGTTGAGAATTGAGAGCTTTTTCAGAATCATAAGCCAAAAATATTGCCATTTTAGTGCAAAGTTACGAGTTTTATCACTGAAAAACAAAAAAAGTCGATAAGAAATTTCAATATGTGCAATAATTTCTGTAATTTTGCCACCAAATTTCGTTTGCAAACAAAATAAAAGGTAAAATAATGGCAAATATCAAAGACCAAAAGGGTGCTCAGCAGGTTGAGGAAACCCT
>JBJEKR010000140.1:0-2552 GCA_051878735.1 Prevotella sp.
TGAAGAGTGAAGAGTGAAGAATGAAGAGTGAAGAATGAAGAGTGAAGAATGAAGAATTAAGAATTCTTTTGCAAACGAGAGCAGAGCCAAGCTCGCTTGAGCTATGCCAAGTGCAGCTAAAGAATCGACGAAGTCAATTAAATATTATGGCAAAGGTAATAGTAAATGGCGAGGCACAGAATGTGGTGCTGCCAATAAGTGTGGAGGAGCTTATAAAGCAAAATAATGTGGAGCAGCCTGAGCTTGTCTCGGTGCAGCTTAACGAGGAATTCCTCGAACGTAACGAGTATGCCACCCGAGAAGTGAAAGAGGGTGACGAGATAGACTTTTTGTATTTCATGGGAGGAGGACAGGCTGATGTTTGATTTCACAGAAGAAGAGTTGAACCGCTACAGCCGCCACATCCTTTTGAAAGACGTAGGAGTTGAGGGCCAGGAGAAAATTCGCCAGGGCAAGGTACTCATAATCGGCGCGGGAGGTCTTGGCGCTCCTGTTGCCCTCTATCTCGCCGCAGCAGGAGTAGGGACGATAGGCATCGTCGATGGTGACGTGGTCGATTTGTCCAATCTCCAGCGACAGGTAATCCATTTCACTCCCGATGTCGGAACGCCGAAGGTGGAGTCGGCAAAGCAAAAGATGCTTGCCATCAACCCCAACGTGGAGGTGAAAACCTATAGGGAGTTCCTGATGGCAGACAATGCACTTGACCTGATAGCCGACTACGACTTCATCGTCGATGGCACAGACAATTTCCCCGTGAAGTTTCTCATCAACGACGCCTGCGTGATGGCAGGAAAACCATTCTCCCACGGAGGCATACTGCGCTTTGAGGGACAGACTTTTACTCATTTGCCAGGAACGACGTGTTACCGATGCCTGTTCAAGTCGCCGCCACCAGCCAATGCCGTGCCCACCTGTTCGCAAGCAGGAGTGCTTGGTGCAATAGCTGGCATGTTGGGAACCATTCAGGCTGCCGAGACGCTAAAGTATCTCACGGGAGTTGGCGAACTGCTCACCAATCGTCTGCTGACCTTCAATGCCAAGACGATGGACTTCCGCAAGATAAGGACTCGCCAACAAGACAGTTGCCCCATTTGCGGCGGCCATCCTACCGTTAAGGAACTAATCGATTATGAACAAGCAGTTTGTGATTTGCATAAATGAAAAAATTATCAATCATAGCCTTTAGTGGCGATTTCGACAAGCTGACGGCGGTGTTTACTCTTGCCACTGGAGCTGCCGCCGTTGGCTACGAGGTGAATGTCTTTTTCACCTTCTGGGGACTCGACGCGATAAAGCAGAAGCAGGGCAGGGCGTTCGTCGGTGGCAACTGGCTCACAAAGTTATTTGGATTCATGATGGGAGGCGTGAAAGTTGCCCCGACGAGCCGCTTCAATTTCCTTGGTGCCAGTCCAAAGATTTTCCGCAGTCTTATGCGCAAGAACAACGTGGCTACGCTCGAAGAACTGATTGATGCCGCCAAGGTGTTGAGAGTGAACATGTATGCCTGTGAAATGGCAATGCACATACTTGGCTTGAAGCGCGAAGACTTCTTCCCCGAAGTGAAAGATGTTCTTGGCGTGGCATCATTTCTGAAACTCTCAGAAAGAGGACAAACGTTGTTCATTTGACGGAACGTCAAATGAAATTAAGAATTAAGAATTAAAAATTAAAAGTGGAAGCCCCCTCCGTCTCCCCCAAGGGGGAGGGAAGAATTAATAATTAAGAATTAAGGTTTATGAAACATACATTAGACATAACGAAGGAACACTGCCCGATGACTTTCGTTAAGACGAAACTAAAGTTGGCGCAGATTGACAAGGGCGACACGCTGGAAGTGCTGCTCAGTGAAGGAGAACCATTGGACAACGTGCCGCGAAGTGCAGAGGAGCAAGGCTTCAAGGTGCTTTCAATAGAGCATGTTGAGGGAACGACACATAAAGTAACTATCCAGAAATGAAGGTAAAGAGAGAGATATTTGAGAGAGTGGTAGCCCAAGCTCGTCGGGAGCTGCCCGACGAGTCTTGTGGTTACTTGCTCGGCACAGACGACATCGTGACGGAGGACTATCCGATGACGAACATCGACCATAGTCCAGAGCATTTCTCTTTCGATCCTCGCGAGCAGTTTGCTGCCATAAAGTATGCACGCAGGCGAGGACTCAAGGTAATTGCCAACTGGCACAGCCATCCCTCGTCGCCTTCACGACCGTCACAGGAGGACATCCGCTTGGCAAACGACCCAAACATCCTTTATGCCATTCTCTCGTTGGCAGAGGAAACGCCAGTCTTCAATGCCTTTGAAATAAGGAATGGAGAAGTGAGAAAGCAGGAATTGGAAGTGATTTAACGTGAGTTCGACGAAATTCTCTCCATATATGAGCCAACGACTGGGAGTGTGGGCGTCCCGCCCACACCCTGCGCACCATCAGGCGTAAATGTCGGCTATTTGGATATTACTTATACGTCGAGGTGCGGGCGAGACGCCCACACTCCCAGTGCCTACTGCTGGGTTATACAAGTCAGTGAATTTCGTCGAACTAACGTTGATTT
>JBJEKR010000141.1:0-2546 GCA_051878735.1 Prevotella sp.
TATTAGTATGATAATAAATTTCTTTTAGGTATTAGCCTAATACCCCTCCCGCTCTCAGAGCGTCGGGAGGCTGACCATATGATACAGCAAGCTGTGGACAGGACGATATACACACCACACTTCTCATTTCACCGTCTCCACAAACCTTATCTCCTTCACGCCCCATCCGTTAAGCCGTGGACTGCTGACAAGCACCGTCCCTGCCAGTCTTCAACCGGACAGCGGGATGTGATAGTAGTACAAACAACCTCTGTTGTTGGGAGGGTGTCTGGCATATTTTGGAAGTGACTTATAAACAAAAAACAATCGAGGCGGTTTGTTCCACCCCGATTGTTTTTGCTAATGGGTCTTATACGAACTGTCAGAAATTGTTCAGTTTGTCCTTTGTGATGATGCACTTCACGTCATCGTGGATTAAGCCGCTGCTATACCAGCCCTCTCCATCCTTGTTGCATGTCCAGTTGAACCCGACCTCCGTGCCTTTGGATATGGATTTCACTTTGCCCTTCACATTCACACCAAAGCCTGTGACATACATACCAGCATCTGGATAATTGTTCACATTGCGCATCTTGATGGCAAGATACCTGTCTTTCAGGCAGCCGGTAACGCCTTCATTCGAATTGCAACCTCTTATCTTCCAGTCGCCGTCGGCAGCACCCTTGCCGCAGAACTTCATGTCAACTACAGCATTGTCGGTAAGATGTCCCAATGCGTAGTAGAAGTACATCTTTCCTTTTGTAGCACCCTTCACGTGGTCGTACATGTTCTCGTCAAGACGGAAGAATTTGCGTCGGATTCCGTTTATGTCTTCTCTATAGATGTAGTCCTTTGCGCTTCCCGACTTGATATGCATGGCAATGGCATCCACGATGACCATATTACGCTGCACTGCTTTCTGTCCGTAGGTGTCCATGTATTCCTGCAGGGCGTCTATCATTGCCTGCCGGCGAGGGTCGGTAGAATCCAGGAGGCTGTATAATGGAATCAGTCCGCTGTCTGTTGCGCTATCCACTCCTAAGGAATAGCCGAGGAGGGCGCAATTGTTCTTCTCACCTTTAGCGCAGCTTTTCATCCAGGCATTGACATCCGTGACTGAGGTGTCGCCACCATATCGGTGTTCGGCAGTCTCAACGTTTGAGTTGCTTCGGCACTCCTTGTCTTTTTCCGAGAAGTCCATAGCCTTAGACGTATCACCAGGTGAAACAGGACCTACTTTTGGAGCCTTTACTTCCGTATCCATCTTCAGGAGTTTCTCAATAGAAGTTTCCCAGTCGTTCTGCTCACGGCGCATGATGTATTCATACATGCAGCCATAGAATGTTTTGGTGGTGACATGAGTACCATATTTCCTGTACAGCTCCATGATGCGCTTACGGTCTAAGCGTTCAGGTGAAGATGGATCGATGGCACCAGTGGCATTGATTTCATCCCACACCTCGGCTGGGATATAATCCCGAAGCGTGTCCTGCACATGAGGCTTGATGTTCAGGGCATACATCTTGCGGATGACCAGTTTCTCTGCATACTCGTAGATGTCCACCTGCTTCGAGTTCTTGCTGAACGACCTGTTCAGGTTGCTTCCGAACGAAAGTCCCTTCACTCCAAGAGAGATCTTGCCGGCAAGACAATTGTTGATGGCATTTGTCATCTCCGAATAGTCCTTGCCCGAACGCTCAATATTGTAATACATCTCAATGTCGTCTATCTCAACGAGAGCATTCTTCACGAGCAAGCCGTAGTCAAGGATTTGCGTCTTGACAGACTCGTTGGTTCCAAGTACTCCTGTGATGTCAACACCACAGCCCAGACCAGTTTTTGAGACAAGGTTAGCATCTTCCGTGTTAACCGTCTTGAATGTTGTTTTTACTTCGTTACTCATAATGATTGAATTATTTATAAACCACGAAGATGGTCAATTACAAAATAGCTGCACCTGCTATTTCTTTTTCTGTCGGAGTTTGGTAACAAAACTCATGCGTATTATATTTTAGATACCGCACACTAACAACTTTAAATTTCTTAATCATGCAGCTTGGAATAATAACCTCAATTCCGCCTTCACTATCATGAGGACATTCGAACACATATCCTTCATTGCCTAAAAAGGTCATGAATGGTTCGTTGATTTCTTCGCCCAAAATTGTGGATATTTCTCTTTTAGTACTTTCTGGCGTACTCTGTCCGCAAGTTGTACCAGCATAAATCTTATCATCTGAAGAAAAACATGGAATATCTTCCGTAGCTTCCAATTCTATGATGCACCCAATTGTACCATCTTGTAAGATGTAACCACGTGTAACCTCCTCGTTTTGTGATGTATATAAAGAATTTCCCCAATCCGTATCAACATTGTTTGCGCTATTATTATATAATGTTTGCAGGATTCCGTTGAAATCTTTGTTTATAATCCCACTTATCCGCATGGTTGCGTGATAAAACCTTTCACCTGTTTTAAATATCTTTCTAATCATATTGTAATAGAATTACTCCTTACTCTCTTTACTATTAGGCTTTTCAGGCCCCGCCTTGTCAACGTTGATGGT
>JBJEKR010000142.1:0-2546 GCA_051878735.1 Prevotella sp.
GATAGCCCAGGCCCATGGGGTCACACCCGCACAAGTTATCCTGCGTTGGGAAATTCAAGAAGGCTTGCTCACTATTCCCGGTGCGACCAATCCTGACTACATCCACGAGAACATTGCTGCTGCACAGGGTGAGGTAGGTGGCAAACCGTTTGCCCTTACCCCAGAAGAGATGGGGCAGATGCGTCAGCTGAACAAGGAGCAACGCTTCTTCAATGCCTCGTACGAACAAGCCAAGCGTTTCGTCAACTTCCCGCTCGGGGATGATTAGGAGGAAAGCAGCAATCTATAAACAGTAAAATATCCAGACAAATAAACAGGCAGAATCTATACGATTAAGGAGTGCTACATTCAGTCGTATCATGAAATACATTCAGTCGTATCATGAAACACATTCAGTCGTATCATGAAACACATTCAGAATACGACTGAATGTTGCCCACCATAACTATTTCTTTTACAATGAGTTATAAAATCGATTTTTCACGTTCGCACTCACTTCTCCAATTTCAATAATTATTGACAGAATATACAAACACAGTCCCTTATCTGCCGGCCTCACCGTAGGGGCAGACCTATGCGTCTGCCCAATCCGCACGCCGGCGCATTCTTCGCGAACGTCATTCAGGGCGGACGCTCCGGCCTTACCGCAGGAACGTATAGCGGAGAGGGGTACGGACAAGCAAAGGATAAGGAAGATTCCCGCTGCATCCCCTTACGATTCCCTTACATTTCCCTTACTATAGGAACAGGATGCTAAGGGAATGGCAGGGAGATGATGAGTGTTTGGTCACTAATTCGTTGGTTATGGAACATATCTGTAAGTAGAATATACCTCACTAAATAATGCGGTGATTTTGAGATACACGTTCATATATTCAAATCCTTCGCTTTTACGGATACACCAATGATGTCCCCACCGTATCTTGAATACTCCACCGACTTGTTAGAAAAATATCCCAAGGCAATGATATGCAAAGATAGTAAAGGGCAGTATTTTGTTGTACATTACGTTTGCTCTGCATATTGTTCTTGACGATACCGATAGTTTCCTTGACAATGTTTCGGTAGTCTCATTGACATAGTCTATGACATTCTCTTTGTCTTCTGATGCCTCTTTTTCATGATTTGTCAATTTTTCGGCAGTTGTTTCATCATTTTGTCAAAGTCACTTTCAAGCTGTGCCATTTCTCTCTGACGATAGATTTGGAACTCCTTTTCAGCCTTTTCCATGGCTTGTTTATGAGAGATACGACCTTTCCCTTCCAGCAACTTCCGTTTTAGCATGATAATTTGGTTGTCAAGAGCAGCCACCCAGTCTGCCATTCTCATTTCCTGCATCTCCAATGCCTGAAACTCTGCATAGTCAAGGAACTGGGACACCAATAGATTCAGTCTTTTCAACTCCTGTTCCGTAAGATAGTTCTTGGCTATCTTCACATCGTCCTTGGTAATGTAGTTTCCCTTGAAGTTTGTCATACCTACCATCGGCTTGTCGCTATCCACACGTTCATAGATAACTTCCGCAGCGGTATGTTCATGTACGGCATAATGCAGTTTGTTCTGAACCGTAGCAAAGAACTCGCGGGTCATGTCGCAACGAGGGTCATAGTCGATAGATGTGGCATAAATGTCCGTAACCTGCTGATAGAAGTTGCGTTCAGAGGCACGAATGTCTCTGATGCGTTGCAGCAGCTCGCGGAAATAGCGGTTGCCGCCTTGCTTCAATCGCTCATCGTCCATTGTAAATCCTTTTTGGATATATTCGTGCAGCCGTTCTGTCGCCCATCTTCTGAAGCGAGTTGCCACCTGCGACTGTACGCGATACCCCAAGGCGATGATCACATCGAGATTGTAATGGGCAATGTTGCGTTGCACATTACGTTTGCCCTCTTGACGAACTAATAAGAAATCCTTATAAGTTCGATCTTCCTGTAATTCAGCGTCTTTATAAATGTTTTTAATGTGCATTGATATATTCTCTTGCGTAGTATCATATATCTCCGCAAGCTGTGCCTGCGTAAGCCATACGTCTTCATCAGAAAACCGTACGTTCACCTTGGTGATACCGTTGTCATCTTGATAGATGAGTATTTTATTATCGTTCTGTTGCATAATTCTATGATATATAAATGATGGTTATAGGCATATATCTATACATATAGTTCACAACGTGTCTTGTGTAACCTATGGTTTCTTCTTTCTTAATTATCATGGATTCATTATTTAATTGTCATATCCAAATCTGTTCCAGGCATCAAGGACGAGGCGTTTGGTACGGTATTCGCCGTACTGGCGGAGTTCGTTGTCTTTGAGCACTCGGAAGGTTTCGTTGATGCAGCCTACGCCGCATACGTCCTCGGGGTCGAGGATGTAGCGGAGGTCTTCGGTGGTGAGACCGTAGAGGTGGGCAAAGATGGCATCAAGCTCGGCTTGCAGCAGGGCACGACGGTCGGGATTGAATATCCACGGCTGCTTGTTGCCCAAACGCGGGAGTTCTGCGCGTTGCTCTTCGTTCATCTCTTCCCATAACTCCTCTGCCCAACCAT
>JBJEKR010000143.1:0-9085 GCA_051878735.1 Prevotella sp.
AGTTGACAAGTGAACAAGTTGACAAGTGAACAAGTTGACAAGTGAACAAGTTGACAAGTTGACGAGTTAATACAGGTTTTTGCAAATAACTTGTTTACTCGTCAACTTGTCAACTCGTCAACTAAATATTTAACTCATCAACTAAAAAAACAAAAGACATGAGTGAAAATTGCAACTGCGGTCATCATCATGACCACGAAGAACGTCCGCTCAGCAAATATGAGCAGGCTTTAAGCAAATATCGGACGAAGATTTCGGACGAGGAAGTGCGTAATGCCGTAAGGCAAATAATTGCCGAGAAAGTACACGAGAACGACAATCTCGAAGTGAAGAAATTCCTGATGGGAAGCGTTGAACTGACCACACTGAAGACAACAGATTCGGAGGATAGCGTACTGGCTTTCACGGAGAAGGTTAACCAGTTTGACGAGACCTACCCTAACCTACCCCACGTTGCCACCATCTGCGTCTATCCATGCTTCGCTAAGACAGTAAGCGAGTCGCTCGAAGTTGATGGCGTTGAAATAGCGTGCGTATCGGGCAGTTTCCCTTCGTCCCAGGCACTTATCGAGGTGAAGGTAGCCGAAACAGCGTTGGCAATAAAAGACGGCGCTACGGAGATTGATATCGTGATGCCTGTAGGCAAGTTCCTCAGCGGAGATTTTGAGGGAGTTGCCGACGAGATTAGCGAACTGAAACAAGTGTGCGGAGAGCATAAGATGAAGGTAATTCTTGAAACCGGTTGCCTAAAAACGGCTGAAAATATCAAGAAGGCTTCGCTCATTGCGATGTATGCCGGTGCCGACTACATAAAGACCTCTACAGGAAAGCTCGAACCTGCCGCTACACCTGAAGCTGCTTACGTTATGTGCCAAGCCATTAAGGAATACTACAACGAAACGGGCATACAGATAGGTTTTAAGCCCGCTGGAGGCCTTAACTCCGTTATGGACGCACTAATCTACTACACGATAGTAAAAGAGGTTCTGGGCGAAAAATGGCTCACAAACCAATGGCTTCGCTTAGGTACAAGTCGTCTCGCAAATCTACTGCTCAGTGAGGTTGTTGGCGAGGAAACGAAATTCTTTTAGTTGTCAACTAAACAAGATGACGAATTGACAAGTTGATAGATAGTATTAAATTGACAAGTAAACGAGTAATTGTAGCTTTAGCATATAACTTGTTTACTTGTCAATTCGTCAGTCGAAAGTCAACTATAAGTTTCTTTCTATTACATAATCAATGTAAGATGTTAGTGCGTCACGAATTTCTTCCGTAGCAGCCTCTGACTCTATGTAAGAAATACATTTGGTACGCAATTCACGCATCTTTTTCTCTGCATATTCAATGCCACCACTCTCTTTTGTAAACTTGACAAGGAGAGAAATTTCTTCTGGAGAAACATTGCCGCTCTTCACCTTTCGGGCAATGGTTTTCATTTCTTCATTGTTGGTCGAATTCAAAGCATAGAGAACAGGCAGAGTCAACTTTCCTTCAGCCATGTCGTTGCCTGTAGGTTTGCCTATTTCCTTAGAGTCATAATAGTCGAATATATCATCACGAATCTGGAAAATTATGCCGAGATTTTGACCGAAAAGCTTTGCCTTTCTCAAGTCATTTTGACTTGCATTGGCAGACATTGCACCTATCTCACAACAAGCCTCAAACAAAGCAGCGGTCTTCTGTTTAATCACTTCATAATAAACGTTTTCCGAGAAATCCGTATTCTGAATGTTCGACAATTGAAGTATCTCTCCGTTAGACAACGTTCTGCCCAATTCAGCAAGCGATTGGATTATGCTGGAGTTGTTAGTCAATGACACGTTCAACAAAGCTGTTGACAACACGTAGTCACCAACAAGAACAGCAACCTTATTATTGTACTCAGCATTAACCGAAGCCTGTCCACGACGCTCCTTACTCTCGTCAACAACATCGTCGTGAACAAGACTTGCCGTGTGCAAGAGTTCAAGACCAACAGCAGAGTGCTGAGTCACCGAACTAACGCCACCATAATTTTTTGCAATAAGCAAAATGAGCATAGGTCTCATACGCTTCCCTCCCCTATTCTTTATGTGTTCGAGCACTTGTGAGAGAAGTCCGTCGGTATGCGACAACGAGTCATTAAACAACTTAATAAAGTCGTCTAAATCGCCCTCAATAGGCCTTTTTATGAGTGATAATCGTTCCATTCTGAGAAATTTGATACAAAATTAGTGAAAAAAATGGGATATTGAGAATTTTTTTAGTAATTTTACGCACAAAATAGCGAGAATTATGAATAAACTGTTTCTTTTGGACGCATACGCGCTCATTTATCGCGCTTATTACGCATTTATCAAGAACCCAAGAATAAATTCTAAGGGTTTGAACACGTCGGCAATAATGGGCTTCATCAACACGCTCAACGAGGTGCTGACGAAGGAAAAACCTACACATCTCGGAGTGGCTTTCGACCCTTCGGGCCCTACTTTCCGTCACATCGAATTTCCAGAATATAAGGCTCAACGTGAAGCTTGTCCAGAAGACATCAAGGCAGCTGTTCCAATAATTAAAAAGGTGTTGGCTGCTTATCGAATTCCTGTGCTGGAGGCTGAAGGTTTCGAGGCAGACGACGTTATTGGCACTTTAGCTACAAAGGCTGGAAAGGCAGGAGTAGAAACATACATGCTGACACCAGACAAGGATTATGGACAACTCGTAGGCGAAAACGTGTTCATGTATCGTCCTCGTCACGATGGCGGTTACGAGGTGATGAACGAGCGAAGTGTGGTGGAGAAGTATGGAATCAGCAATACAGGTCAGGTAATTGACCTTCTTGGCTTAATGGGTGACTCGTCAGACAACATACCAGGTTGTCCAGGTGTCGGCGAGAAGACTGCCGTGAAACTCATCAACGAGTTCGGATCGATAGATGCACTACTCTCTAACACTGACAAGCTGAAAGGCGCACTAAAAAAGAAGGTAGAGGAAAACGTGGAGCAAATCAGAATGTCGAAGTATCTTGCAACCATCAAGACCGACGTTCCAATTGATCTTGATCTCGATTCTCTTAAAGTTGTAGATGCAAACAACGAGGAACTTGAAAAAATCTTCGAGGAATTAGAGTTTAAGACCTTTGCGAAGCGAATACTTAAAAAAGATAAAGAAGAGCAAAAAAAGCAGAATTTGCAACTCGATTTGTTTGCAGATTTTCCGACCGAAGGGCAAACAGAAGAAGAATTTTCAAGTTTTGAGACCCTAAAATCAGTATCTCACGACTACAAACTCATTGATTCAGAGGAAGAAATGCTAAAACTTCGTGATTATTTCTTGACAAAAGAAATTCTCAGTTTAGACACGGAGACGAGTTCAGTGAACGCAATAGATGCAGAACTGGTTGGATTGAGCTTTTCTGTGAAGGAAAACGAAGCTTTTTATGTTCCTGTACCTTCTGATCAAGCAGAAGCCAAAAAAATCGTGGAAATCTTCAAGCCTGTCTATGAGAACGAGAGAATCTTGAAAGTAGGTCAAAACATGAAGTACGACTACGAGGTGCTGACAAAGTATGGTGTGAGACTTACTGGCAAGATGTTTGACACGATGATTGCTCATTACGTCATTCAACCCGAACTGCGTCACAACATGGATTACCTTGCTGAGATTTATCTCAACTACAAGACAATCCACATTGATGAACTTATAGGTCCAAAAGGGAAGAACCAAAAGAACATGCGCGACCTCGCCCCTAAGGATGTCTATGAGTATGCTGCAGAAGATGCTGACGTTACGCTGAAACTGAAAAACAAGCTCGAAGACGAACTTAGAAAATACGGTGCAGAAGATTTGTTCTACAACATAGAAATGCCTCTTCTGCCAATATTGGCAGAAATGGAAATGAACGGAGTGCTAATAGACACCGACTCACTTGCCGAAACGTCCATCGTGTTGACAAAGAGAATGGAAGAAGTGGAAAAGGAAATCTACGAACTTGCAGGTGCTCCCTTTAACATCGCATCTCCACGACAAGTGGGAGAAATACTCTTCGACAAACTGAAAATCGTAGAGAAGGCAAAGAAGACAAAGACAGGACAATATGTCACCAACGAAGAGGTGCTGCAATCGCTCAAGAGCAAGCACAAGATTGTTGAGGCAATACTCGAACACCGAGGATTGAAAAAGCTCCTCGGCACATACATCGACGCTCTGCCAAAACTAATAAATCCAAGAACGGGACACATTCACACCTCGTTCAACCAAGCCACAACAGCCACAGGACGACTCTCGTCAAGCGACCCTAATCTGCAAAACATTCCTGTACGTGGCGAGGAGGGAAAAGAAATACGCAAGGCATTTATTCCAGAACCTAATTGTCAATTCTTTTCAGCAGATTATAGTCAGATTGAACTGCGCGTGATGGCTCATCTCAGCGGCGATGAAAACATGATAGAAGCCTTCCGCGAAGGTCACGACATCCATGCCGCCACAGCTGCCAAAATCTATAAGGAAGAGATGGACAGCGTGACGCGTGACCAACGAACCAAGGCAAAAAGGGCAAACTTCGGTATCATCTACGGAATAACAATATTCGGGCTTGCCGAGCGACTTGAAATCAGCCGCGACGAAGCGCGACAACTCATTGATGGCTATTTCGAAACATTCCCGAAAGTAAAGGAATACATGGAAAAGGCAAAGGAACAAGCTCGTAAGCAAGGCTACGTGGAAACACTCTTCCACCGCCGACGCTATCTTGCCGACATCAACTCTGCCAACGCTACTGTACGCGGATTCGCCGAGCGCAACGCCATAAATGCCCCTATTCAGGGAACGGCAGCAGACATCATAAAAGTAGCAATGATAAAAATTTACAATCGCTTCAAAGACGAAAACATTCGATCAAAGATGATTCTCCAAGTTCACGACGAACTCAACTTCAGCGTTTATCCAGAAGAAAAGGAGAAGGTTGAAAAGATTGTTCTTGAAGAAATGCAAAACGCCTTCCAAATGCAAGTGCCACTCGTTGCCGACTGCGGATGGGGCGAAAACTGGTTAGAAGCGCATTAAATCACAGTATTAATAAATTAAATAACCCTTGTAGGAATAACAATAGGTCATTTCTTTAGACTTCGGACGAAGATAATGTAGTAGAGAATACCGGCAATGGTGAGGCAGATGGGGAAAGCACTCCAAATGCCTACAATGCCGAAGCCGCAGAAGATGCCGAGAAACCAGCTCAAAGGCAGCGAAACTACAAAATAGGAGAAGAAGGCTGCATACATCATCTGACGCATCTCGCCAAGTCCCCTAAGCGCATTGGCAAGGCAACATTGGAAAGCATCGCTCAGCTGATAAAGAATAAGTGGTATTATGGTCATTGCCACAAGTTCCCCTACATGCTCGTCAGAAGTGAATACGGAACCTACTTGATGACGAAGCAAAAAGACGGGAATAGCAACAGTCGTTGCAATGCCAATGATGATGATGAATCCCGAACGGGTAACGTCCACTATCGCTCGTCTCTCAAACATTCCTACAAAGTGACTCACGCGAATGCTTATTGCCGTGGCAATACCGAGATAGACATTATAGAAGAACAAAGAGATGGTAATCATTATCTGATGGGCGGCAAGAGGCTTTGTGCCTGTCCATCCGACGAAGATCGCCACGAGTGAAAAGGCTCCACACTCTATCGTGGCTTGAAAAGCCGAAAGCCAACCGAGAGTATTCAAGCGGCGAATATATGCTATCACTTCCGCTTTTTTAGCAGTCCTGACGCCTTTGTTGAACACGGCATAATCCCGCTTACCCGTAAACACCATCAGAAACGCCACAAGCATTACAATGCGCGAAATGACGGTAGATATACCTGCACCAAGCAAACCAAGCTCAGGCAATCCCCAATTGCCGTAAATAAGCAAATAGTTGCCAAGTATATTGAGCAGATTACCTACTACAAGCACATACATCGACACTTTCGTCTTTCCGATAGTATCAAAAAACTGCTTGAACTGACAGCCAAAGACGACGAAAGGCAGGGAAATGATGTTTACAAACAAATAGGGGCGCATGAGCGAAAGAAGCTCCGAAGGCTGACCAAGATAAGGCAACGAAAAGTAGAAACCAACCATTGCCAAGACAAGCACCACTACAAGCAGCAAATTAGCATAATTGGCAGCACTCACTACGCGCCCTACCCTCTCCTGCTCATTTCTGCCGATGAACGGACCTACAATTGGCGTAATGGCAAAATTGAAGCCTATGGCGAAGATTACCGACAACACAAAAATATTGTTCACGAAACTGGCTGCAGCCAACTCCAATGTCGAGTGATGGCCAATCATGAATGTGTCTGCAAAGTTGAGGACAAGATTTCCTATCTGTCCAACAACTACAGGTGTGCCGAGGCGTATGAGGTCTTTATAGTGGTTCAATTTAAAATGCGTTTTATGTCATTAAGTTTGTTAAGGGCTTCAACAGGAGTGAGGTTATTGATGTCAAGTCCACGGATCTCGTCTCGTATTTGACAAAGTACAGGATCATCAAGTTGGAAGAAGCTGAGTTGCATTCCGTCAGCTTTTTTCGCAGCCGAAACTACTGGTCGTCCTGCTCCCCCCACCCCAGCATTGTCAGTTTCAAGCTGTTTGAGTATGGTATTTGCACGCTTCACTATGCTTCGTGGCATTCCAGCAATCTCTGCAACGTGAATACCAAACGAGTGTTCGCTGCCTCCTGGCATCAGCTTTCGGAGGAAAATTACCTTTCCGTCCACTTCCTTCACACTAACATTATAGTTCTTTATGCGCTTGAAATTTTTCTCCATTTCGTTTAGCTCATGATAGTGTGTGGCGAAGAGCGTACGGGCTTGGGCTCGCTTATGTTCGTGCAGATATTCCACTATTGCCCACGCTATGGATATTCCGTCATAGGTGGATGTTCCTCGTCCCAGCTCGTCGAACAGCACAAGTGACTTTGGCGTTACATTATTAAGAATATTTGATGCCTCTGTCATCTCTACCATAAATGTTGACTCACCAAGCGATATGTTGTCGCTTGCGCCAACACGTGTAAATATTTTATCCACCAATCCTATCTTTGCACTTTCGGCAGGAACAAAACTTCCAACTTGCGCCATAAGCACAATGAGGGCTGTCTGTCGTAGCAGAGCTGACTTACCTGCCATGTTTGGTCCAGTGATAATCATTATCTGCTGACCATCTGAGTCGAGCATAATGTCGTTTGGCACATATTCCTCGCCCAAAGGCAACTGTGTCTCAATGACGGGATGCCGACCTTGGTGAATGTCTATCACGTCTGACGAGTCAATCACTGGACGAATGTAGTGGTGTTCTTCTGCCGACTTTGCGAATGAGAGCAGACAGTCGAGTTGAGCCACAAGGCTGGCATTGATTTGTATCTGCGGAATGTACTCCTGCATCGCTACAACGAGATCGTTGAAGAGTTTCATTTCGAGCGAAAGTATCTTTTCCTCCGCACCAAGTATCGTCTCCTCGTATTCCTTCAGTTCCTGGGTGATATATCGTTCAGCTTGCGCCAAAGTCTGTTTCCTAATCCACGTCTCTGGCACCTGTTCCTTATAAGTGTTGCGTACTTCAAGATAATAGCCGAATACGTTGTTGTAACCTATTTTAAGGCTCTGTATTCCAGTCTCTTTCTGTTCGCGTTCCTGTATCTTCAGCAGATAGTCCTTTCCGTGATAAGCCACTTGTCGCAAGCGGTCGAGTTCCTCATCGACTCCGTCGCGTATCACTCCGCCTTTATTGATAAGCTGTGGCGAGTCGGGTTCTATCTCTCGGCTTATCCTGTCGCGCATCGACTCGCAGAGATTGAGCCTCTCCCCTACCCTTTTCAGGGCTTCGTTCTTTGCGTATAAGCAAGCTGTCTTTATCGGCTGTACAGCTTCAAGGGCCGTCTTCAGCTGCACTATTTCGCGTGGAGAAACACGTCCCACAGCAACCTTCGAGATGATGCGTTCAAGATCTCCTATACGATGCAATTGCTCGTCGGTAAGCTCTCGAAACTCTGGTTCGCGGAAGAAATATTCCACAACGTCAAGACGGTCGTTAATCTGCCTTTCACTCTTCAACGGAAAGACGAGCCAGCGGCGCAACATTCGTCCACCCATCGGCGTAACTGTCTTATCCACAACGTCAAGTAGCGAAGTACCGTCATCTTGCAACGTCTGTATGAGTTCAAGGCTACGTATTGTGAACTTGTCGAGGCGTACATATTTTTCTTCTTCTATGCGTGCAATGCTTGTAATATGCGAGATGTGTGTGTGTTGTGTCATTTCGAGATACTGCAACACAGCTCCCGCAGCAACAATTCCGTTCTTCAAATGGTCAATGCCAAATCCCTTCAAGTTCTTCACTTGGAAATGGCTCAGCATTTTGCCCATTGCCGACTGTTCGGTAAACACCCAATCGTCAAGTTCGTATGTAAAGTATTTTTGTCCGAAAGACTCATCAAACTCATTTTTCTTTACTCTATCTACAAGAATTTCCCTTGGTTCGAGATTTGTCAATAGTTTTTCAATGTAGTCGTGAGTGCCTTCGCCTGTTAAGAACTCGCCCGTTGAAATGTCGAGGAAAGCCACTCCTATCGATGATTTGCCGAAATGTACGGCGGCAAGGAAGTTGTTTTCCTTGTAGTTAAGCACATTGTCGTTCATGGCTACACCTGGCGTTACAAGTTCTGTTATTCCTCGCTTCACGAGCTTCTTCGTCAGCTTTGGATCTTCCAATTGGTCGCAAATAGCCACTCTCCTACCCGCCCTTACAAGTTTGGGTAAATAGGTGTCAAGGGCGTGATGTGGAAATCCCGCCATCTCAGAACCAGACGAAGCACCATTGTTGCGTCGGGTGAGTGTTATTCCGAGAATTTTAGAAGCCACGATGGCATCTTCGCAGTAGGTCTCGTAGAAGTCGCCACAACGAAACAGAAGCACTGCATCTGGATGCTTTGCCTTGAGGTCGAAGAACTGCTTCATCATCGGAGTTAGTTCGTTGTCTTTTTTTGCCATAAACTATCAAAAATTTGCTTTGGAGTGCAAAATTACTTAATGTTGGGCGAAAAACAAAACAAAAAG
>JBJEKR010000143.1:9185-11088 GCA_051878735.1 Prevotella sp.
ACTTAAAAATCAATTATAATGGAATACAACTTTAGAGACATCGAAAAAAGATGGCAGAAAAACTGGGTCGAGCAGAAGACCTACAAGGTAACTGAAGACCCGAAGCGCAAAAAGTTCTATGTGCTCAACATGTTCCCCTACCCTTCTGGTGCAGGACTTCATGTTGGTCATCCACTTGGCTACATCGCAAGCGACATCTATGCTCGCTACAAACGACTCAACGGATTCAACGTGCTAAACCCAATGGGTTACGACGCTTACGGATTGCCAGCTGAACAGTACGCCATTCAGACAGGTCAGCATCCGGAAGTAACTACCGTGGCAAACATAAATCACTATCGCGAACAGCTCGACAAGATAGGCTTTTCGTTCGACTGGGATCGTGAGGTTCGCACATGCGACCCCGACTACTATCACTGGACACAATGGGCTTTCATCCGCATGTTCAAGTCTTATTATAGTCTTGCCTCAAAAAAGGCGCAGCCAATCATAAAGCTCATTGAGCATTTTGAGCTGATGGGTACTGAAAACATTTCTGCCGCATGTACCGAAGAACTGCATTTCACGGCAAAGGAATGGAATTCTTTCTCGGAGAAGAAGAAGCAGGAGGTGCTGATGAACTACCGAATTGCCTATCTCGGCGAGACGATGGTGAACTGGTGTGCGGCTCTCGGTACTGTGCTTGCTAACGACGAGGTGGTTGACGGAGTAAGCGTGCGTGGCGGTTATCCCGTAGTTCAGAAGAAGATGCGCCAGTGGTGTCTGCGCGTTTCTGCCTATGCTCAACGTCTGCTCGATGGTCTTGACACAATCGACTGGACAGAGTCGCTAAAGGAGACTCAACGTAACTGGATTGGTCGTTCGGAGGGAACTGAAATGGAGTTCTCGGTGAAGGACAGCGACGTGAAGTTCACCATCTTCACAACGCGTGCAGATACCATCTTTGGAGTTACATTTATGGTACTTGCTCCTGAGAGTGAACTTGTTGACCAACTGACGACCGCCGATCAGCGTGCTGCCGTTGACGAATACATCAACTACGTCAAGAAGCGCACAGAACGCGACCGCATCAGCGACCACAAGGTAACAGGCGTGTTCTCAGGCTCTTACGCCATCAACCCTTTTACAGGCGAAAGCATTCCTATTTGGATTTCAGAATACGTTTTGGCTGGTTACGGAACAGGCGCAATCATGGCTGTACCTGCCCATGACTCACGCGACTATGCCTTTGCAAAGCATTTCAATCTACCGATAATCCCACTTATCAAGGGTGCTGACGTGAGTGAGCAGAGCTTTGACGCAAAGGAAGGAATTGTAGAGAACTCGCCAAAGAGTGGGGTAGAGGCTCTCAACGGTTTCTCCCTCAACGGTCTTACCGTAAAGGAGGCGATTGCAGCAACAAAGAAATTCGTTACTGAAAACAACCTCGGACGTGTAAAGGTTAATTATCGTCTGCGCGACGCCATCTTCTCACGTCAGAGATATTGGGGCGAGCCGTTCCCTGTCTATTACAAAGACGAAATGCCTTACATGATTCCAAAAGAGAAACTGCCTCTGCTGCTGCCTGAGATTGACGAGTACAAGCCTACAGAATCTGGCGAGCCACCACTCGGACGCGCAAAGAAATGGGCGTGGGACACCGTGAAGGAAGAGGTGGTTGACAAGTCGTTCATCGACAATAAGACAGTATTCCCTCTTGAGCTGAACACAATGCCGGGCTTCGCTGGCTCTTCGGCTTACTATCTGCGCTACATGGACTCTAAGAACAACAAGGCTCTCGTTAGCAAGGAAGCCGACGAATACTGGCGCAGTGTTGACCTCTATGTTGGTGGTACTGAGCACGCTACGGGTCACTTGATTTACTCTCGTTTCTGGAACAAGTTCCTCTACGACAGCGGTTATT
>JBJEKR010000144.1:0-6305 GCA_051878735.1 Prevotella sp.
AAACCAGCGGTGAAAACACTGAAGGTGAGGAAGATACTACGCCAAGTGAAACCAGCGGTGAAAACACTGAAGGTGAGGAAGATACTACGCCAAATGAAACCAGTGGTGAAAACACCGAAGGCGAAGAAGATACTACGACAAGTGAAACCGGTGAAAACACCGAAGGAGAGGAAGAAGCTATGCCAAGTGAAACCGGTGAAAACACCGAAGGAGAGGAAGAAGCTATGCCAAGTGAAACCGATGTTGAAAACACCGAAAGCGAGGAAGACACTACGACAAGTGAAACAGAAGGAGACACGACTGAAGACGGAGGTGACTATGACGGTGGTGACTATGACGGAGGTGACTATGACGGAGGAACTGACGATGGCGGTAGCTCTGACACGAGTGGAGGTGACACGACCGATAGTGGTGGCGATAATACAGAATAATTTAAAATATAGATAATTATGGGATTATTTCACAGAAACGCTAACGAAGCGAATTTTGCTGGAGGCAGCAAGAATGTCATGGAGTCCATCCAAAGGGCTAATGACACAGGGACGCTCATCTATTTGGATGCACAGCAGGATTTCAATACCAATTCTGTTATCACCGTAGCACCAAACGAGCAAGTAATTTTTATTAAAAATGGCGAGTTCTATGGAGTCTTGCCAAGTGGAAGACATGAGGTGAAGACTGAAAACTATGCAGTTCTAAGCCGCATAAGGAACATGCTTACTGGAGGCATGAGTACTTTCACATGTCAGGTCTATCATGTTCAGACCAATGATCAGAAATTTAATTGGGGAACTACAACTCCTATAGAAATACAGGATTTCTATCTTGGAGGAGGTGTGATAGGTGTGCCGACTTTGATTCGAGGGGCAGCTGCGTTCCGTGTACGTTTCAATATTAACGAAGATGACGATGCAAGCAAGAAGGCTTTTATGCGACTGATGGGAGATAAAAGCACGTTTACGGTTACTGATTTGGAGATGATGTTTGACGCTGAAATATCGCAAAACATTGGTTCAATTGTAGGTAAGGCTTTGGAAGGAATGTCAAGGCAAGGTCCAATAAATGCATCTACAAGCCTGTTGAATGACTTGGCCGCTCTTTTGAAACCAAGGTTTGACGATATGCTTGTTGACTATGGACTTGAGATTGTCAATTTTTCTTTCTACAATCTGAGCATAGATGAAACGGAGGAACGAAAAAAGTATCTTGACCGTTTGATAGCAGCCGCCCACACTGGTAGCTACGATAAGGCTGTGCAACAGGAATTGCTCAAAGATGTAGCTGTTAATCCAGGGGCTGGTGGCATAGCGAGCGCAGGGGCTGGTTTGGGCATGGGAATGGCTGCAGGAAACGCTTTCGCACAGATGGCGGCGACTGCTTTTAGCAATCCTCAACCTCAGCAACCGCCACAACCACAAGGGTTTGGTGGTGCTGGGCGTTTCGGCACAGGAGGAATGGCACAGCAGCAACAACCTGTTTCTGCGCAACCCGACCCAATGGAATCGCTTTCCAAGATGAAACAACTGCTTGACACAGGTCTGATAAGTCAAGAGCAGTACAATGCCAAGGTAGCAGAGATTTTGAGTAGATTGTAACACATAAAATTACATCGTTATATGAAAGCAAATATTTTTAAAGTCATCATTGGACTTATCTTTCTGATAGGCTTCAATGTGATGTTCTTCCTTTTGGGAGGGACGGAGCGTTCAACTTCCGAATGGGTTTGCTATGGATTTATCCATGCCTCCTATCTGTGTATCCTTTCCACTCCTCTACTGTGCAATTCAGGCAAGGGGGAAACGGTGTTGTCTGCAAGCCTTTATCTCAGAGCCTTGTTCTATTTCTTTACGGAGTTGGTTGTTGGCGTAGGCTTTCTGCTCTATAATCCTGAGTCAGCCACATGGCCTGTAATAATCCAAGGTGCCTTATTCATGGTCTTCATTATTTTGCAGTTAATGAGCGTCTTGGCAAACGACTCTACTAAAGCATCATTGGCAAAGCAACGACAAGAGAGGGTCTATATCCGCTCTTTGGCAGAAAACGTTAAGGATGCGATGCGTCAAGTTGACGATGCCAACCTAAGAAAACAAATTGCGAATTGCTATGAGTCGCTCAACAACTGCTCGCTTGAAAGCTTTCCAGAGACTATTGATGCCGAACTGGAACTTGAAAATGCAGTTAACACGCTATGTTCATTCGTTGAACAAGGGGATTTGAGCCAACTTGAACAACAAGTACAAAATGTGCAAGTGGCAATAAAAAATCGAAACCGCGCCATACGTATGGCAAGATATTCCTAATACTTACATATTTAACAATTTAAAATCAATTTATTATGGCAGAAGAAGCAACATTGAAACTTCAACAAGTTATCTGTCCATCTTGCAAACGTCCGATCAACACGTTTAATCCCCAAAAGTTGATGGCGGAGTGCCCTTATTGTCACAGCAAGATGGTGAATCCATTGGTAAAGCCAAAGGACGTACCAGTACCAGAGCGAATAATCCCATTTACCACAAATGAGGATTCTTTTGAGAACGCCTTGGTAAATTCTCTGGTCAACCAAGATTATGTGCCAACAAATATTTTTGAGGCCATAAGTACAGGCGATGTCATTCAGACCTATCTTCCTATGTATCTTTTCGAGGGAACCTACAACGCCTCATGGAGCTGCGAGTCTTCATACATGGACCAGAAGGTTAACATATCGAGGAACTGGACAGACAGTGGGAAGACAATCTCAACAAAAGAGGTCAAGAAATGGCGACCTCAAAACGGTAATGCGGCAGGCAATTTCGCTTTCCTTTGTTTGGCTAATGAGGGAAACGAGATCCCTGAAGAGTTGCGTCTATTCACAAAATTGTTCCCTTACGACGTAATGATGTCCAAAGAGTATCAAGAGGGCATGATAGACTACAATGACGACAACTTGATGACATTGGAGCGTAATGCTGATGAGACTCTGGTATGGCAGAAACATGGTAAAGACATGGTTGAGGAGACAGCTAAGAACGCCGCACTCAACCAAATTGGCAATCAGGAAATCCGCAATTTCCGCGCCTCCTCAAGTTACAACTTAACCACGAGAGGTAAATATGTTTACGCACCTTTCTGGTTTGTGTATTACAACTATGCAGGAAGCCAATATCACTTCCTCATGGACGGTACAGGTCAACGCACAGAGTACAGCTATCCTGTAAACCAGGAGGAGGTTGAATTTGTCAAGGGCAAGGAGAAGATAAAGAATATTGTAAAGTGGTTGTGGCTACTTGCTATTATTCTGTTCTTTATGTTCAACTTCACAACGGCTATCGTATATCTCGTCATCTGGCTAATTGGCAAGATTGTTGTTAATAAGATTATGAACAACAAGATTCAAGAACAACTTGATAATTCAAAAGCCCAACGACAAGCTGGTGCAAGTCGAATCTAATGTACAGTTCCCCTCAGCAAAAGTTGAGGGGAACTTTTTCTCTTCGGAAAGGGGTTGTCTCAAATGGTTCTCGAAGGCATTTTGAAGGATAAAAATTAATGATGACACGTGACCTTATCAAAAAAAGCAAATCTACACATAAAATCCTAAAACTCATAAACTCTGTGTCTCTGTGAATCATAAATTATTATTCGTCGAACTTATGTCAAATTGTTGATTTTCAGCTGCCTTTAAGAGTTGGTAAGGTTTAACGCTCACACGGTTACTGCGGTTACCTCGGTTACTCGGGTTACCTCACATGTTTTTAAGATTGTCCTGCACCGCTTGACAAACTACTTATACGTCGAGGTGCGGGCGAGACGCCCACACTCCCAGTCATTGGCGCAGATATAAGGAGAATTTCGTCGAACTCACGTTATTTTAGAATGTTCCGAAAATATGGATAAAAAATCCGTGATTTGTGGATTCTTATTCCGTGATTTGTGGAATATATACCTTATTATATAGCATTACATATTGTGGTATCATGTATTTTGTGGTATGGAATGAATGTAGGAACGTTAGAGGTGGCTCGAAGGGGAAATATGAAAAATCGGATGTAAAGACAGGATTTTGTGAGTGAAACAGATACAGATTGTTAACAAAGTATAATAAACAAAGGTTTTTGGATAAAATATTTTTTTGTTCCGAAAAAAGTTCGTACCTTTGCAACCGCAAACGAGAAATGAGGTGCCATAGCTCAGTTGGTAGAGCAAAGGACTGAAAATCCTTGTGTCCCCGGTTCGATTCCTGGTGGTACCACTCCTCCTTTCATTAGAACCCCTGTTTAGCTTCGGCGGCAGGGGTTTTCCATTTGTTTACGCCATACAATCGACATTGAAATATGCTAATTGGAATAGACGTGGGCATAAGTACCACAAAAATTGTTGGGATAAAGGATGGTGAAGTGGTTTCACCCATCCGCATTACCGCTGTTGACCCCGTGACTTCGCTTTATGGGGCTTTTGGAAAATACCTTTATGACAATGGTTTCGGCTTGCTTGACGTGGAGCATGTCATGCTGACGGGTGTCGGCAGTGCCTACATCAAACAGCCTGTCTATGGGTTGCCAACGACAAAATGCGACGAGTTTATTGCTGACGGATTGGGTGCCAGATTTGAGTCGGGCATTGATAAAGCCATTGTGGTAAGCATGGGCACAGGTACGTCGTTTGTAAAATGTGACGGCGAATCAATGTGTCACATTGGCGGCATCGGTACTGGTGGCGGTACGCTGCAGGGTTTGGCGCGTCTGCTGCTGAACACGAGCGACATACGCTATGTGTCGGACATCGCCAAGCGTGGAAACCTTGCCAACATCAATCTGCTGATTGGCGACATCAGCGCAAATCCGTTGCCAGGGCTACCCATGGACGCAACGGCATCACTCTTCGGCAAGGCGCAAAGCAACGCCACCCAAGAGGACATTGCCTTAGGACTGGTGTGCATGGTGCTGCAATCGATAGGCAGTGCCGCCATTCTTTCGGGAATAGGTACAGGCATCAGCGACTATATCCTTATAGGCAACTTGACTTTGCTGCCACAGTGTCAAGACATATTCCCTGCCATGGCAGAACTTTACAACGTAAAATTCCACATTCCAAAATACTCTGAGTTCTGCACCGCCATCGGAGCTGCGTTGAGCTATAGCCCCCTCCAGCTCCCCCAAGGGGGAGAGACCAAGGGGAGTTAGGAATTAAGAGTTAAGAATTAAGAGTTAAGAACTAAAAATTAAGAGTTAAGAATTAAAAATTAAGAGTTAAGAATTAAGAATTAAAGTTTTAATGACCGATATATCGAAACTGGGTGAGTTTGGACTTATTAGCCATCTTACCGACGGCCATGAGCCGAAAAATGCTTCTACTGTCTATGGCGTGGGCGACGACTGTGCCGTGTTGCACTATGCTGACAAAGAGGTTCTTGTGACTACTGACATGCTTATGGAGGGTGTGCATTTCGATCTTACCTACGTGAACATGTATTATCTTGGCTACAAGTCGGCGATGGTGAACATCAGCGACATCTTTGCCATGAATGGCACTCCAAGGCAGATGACCGTCTCGCTTGCATTGAGCAAACGTTTTGTCGTTGAGGATCTCGACGCTTTTTATCAAGGACTGCGTGAGGCTTGCGACAAGTGGGGAGTTGACATCGTGGGTGGCGACACCACTTCGTCACTTACAGGATTGGCAATAAGCATAACGTGCATAGGCGAGGCTGACAAGGATGAGATAGTGTATAGAAACGGAGCGAAGGACACCGATTTGGTATGCGTCTCTGGCGACCTTGGTGCTGCATACATGGGATTGCAGTTGCTGGAACGCGAGAAGTCAGTGTATTATCAGCAGATTAGGGAGGCAAAGCAGAAGGGCAACAAGAAGATGCTTGACGAGCTTGCCACTTTCAATCCCGACTTTGCCGGCAAGGAATACTTGTTGCAACGACAGCTGAAGACCGAAGCACGTGGCGACATCATAAAGCGTCTGCGTGAGGCAAACATACGTCCTACGGCAATGATGGATATCAGCGACGGACTAAGCAGCGAATTGATACACATCTGTACACAGAGCCATGTCGGATGCAGAATATTCGAGAAGAACATTCCTATAGACTACCAGACGGCGGTGATGGCAGAAGAAATGAACATGAACGTCACCACTTGTGCTCTTAATGGTGGCGAGGACTACGAGCTTCTTTTCACCGTACCAATTGGCGACCATGAAAAGATTGCAGCCTTGGACGACGTGAAACTCATTGGACACATAACAAAAGAAAACTTCGGTCGAATCCTTGTCACACGTGATGACCAAGAATTCGACCTGAAGGCTCAAGG
>JBJEKR010000144.1:6405-11056 GCA_051878735.1 Prevotella sp.
CTTGTTGTCATCCTTTGTTTTAGCCAGGATGCTGTTTCTTGAATTTTTTCGTACATATCCTATAATGTTTTCGTTAAAGTTATCTTGTTTTTCCATGAATTTTATTCTCACGGGGAGAGCGTAGATGTTTCGTTTCACAGCCTCGCTGAGTCCTTCCGTTTCAAGAATTCGCGTGGTGTCCTTCTCCGTGGTTACAATGATTTTCGGTTCGGGAAGTGAGGCGAAAGTGGTGTTGATAAGTTCGACATCGCCCTTGCTGAAGGTATGATGGTCGGAAAACGAGAGCTGATGTATGTTCTGAGTATAGGGTCTCATATCAAATGCCATCTGCTTAGGCGAGGCTATGCCCGTGAGGAGCAGAATGTTCATCTTGTCGTCGATGCTGGAGAGTGTACGTTCCTTGCCGCCGTATATGGGTTGAAGGTCATCATACACAAGGGTGGTAAAGTAGAGATGCTGATAAGGATAGAGGTCCATTGCCTTTCGTATCACTCTAAACTCCATCGGCTTAAGGTCCTTGGGGCATTTGGTAACTATCACGATGTCGGCTCTGTTCTTGCCATTGAGCGGCTCACGCAGTCGGCCCGCAGGCAACAGTTTATCGTAGATTATCAGTCGGTGATAATCGACGAGTAGAATGTTTATTCCAGGCTTGACATAGCGATGCTGGAATGCGTCGTCAAGAAGTATTACGTCGATGTCCTTCACCGTTGAGCCGTCGGTGAGCTTCCTTATCCCATTCACTCTTTTTCTGTCAACAGCAACAACAATGTCGTTGAATTTTCGCTTCATCTGCATTGGTTCGTCGCCAATGGTTCTTGCCGTTGCTTTCTCGTCGGCAATGATGAATCCCTTGGTCTTTCGTTTGTATCCTCTGCTGAGAACAGCCACCTTGGTTTCCTTTCTTAACAGTCTGACGAGATATTCCACATGTGGAGTCTTTCCCGTTCCACCAATGGTGATGTTTCCAACGGATATGACCGGAACGTCGAAGCTATGCGATTTCAGCAGTCCAACCTCGAACATGAAATTGCGCAGTCTTACCCCCCAGCCGTAAATCCAGCTGAGGGGCATAAGCCAATCGTTTATCTTTATGAAATCGCCTTCCATTTCCCCACTCCTATTTTATATTAAGGTAATAAGGCATTCTTGCCTGTAGAGGATGCAGATTGCTGAAGTTCTTAACCATCATGACAGGCTCGTAGTATTCGCCAAGATTAGCCTTAAGCTG
This sequence comes from Prevotella sp., assembly GCA_051878735.1. GTDB lineage: Bacteria > Bacteroidota > Bacteroidia > Bacteroidales > Bacteroidaceae > Prevotella. The sequence goes on from JBJEKR010000144.1 coordinate 7,637, forward strand.
CTCGTCGAGATAGTTGCCATTGCCGCTCTGCAGAGTGTTGAGAAGCTGGTCAATGAAACTTGGTGCAGAAGGATAGCTCCTTGTTTTGTAGTCGTTGGAAACTTTTGCCAATTCGGCAGCCTTGGCAATGGCATCGTCGATGCCTCCGAGCTTATCTACAAGTTTCAACTTCAAAGCATCCTTGCCTAACCACACTCGTCCCTGCCCTATCTTGTCAACCTGCTCGACGGTCATCTTTCTGCCGTCGGCAACGCGTTTGGTGAACAGGGCGTAACCACTGTTGACGTAGTTCTGCAGAATGGCATTCTCGTCAGCCGTAAGAGGACGTGACAATGTTCCGAAGTCGCTCATCTTGTTTGTCTTCACAACGTCGAATTTCAGTCCGAGCTTCTGCGTAGTCAGTTCGCTCACGTCGGGGAACATTCCGAAGATGCCGATGCTTCCCGTCAGTGTCGTAGGCTCAGCAATGATGTAGTTTGCGGCACAGCTAAGGTAGTAGCCACCAGAAGCGGCCATTCCACCCATTGACACCACGATAGGCTTCTTTGCCTTGAGCTTCGTTACAGCGTTCCATATCTGTTCTGATGCGTATGCACTTCCACCGCCAGAGTTTACTCGCAGTACAACCGCCTTCACGTCGTCGTCGTTCATCAAGTCTTCGAGGTCTCTCGACACATCGACACCACTGATGCAGGCATCGGTTTGTCCTGCGCTGGTGTTCACCACTTCGCCATAGGCGTAGTAAACGGCAATCTCGTTGTCGGACTTGTTTTTCCTTGGAATGTTAATCATGTCAGACAAGGACAGTTGGTTGATGTCTTCGTCTTTGTCGATGCCGAGACGCTTTTTAATGATGCCCTTAACTTCGTCGGTATAAACCAGTTTATCGACGAGATTCATGCTTACATAACTCTTGGCCTCTGCAAAAGTGACGAGATTGTCGGCATATTCGTTCAACTTTGCAACGGAGAGCTTGCGGCTTGCAGCCACGTCCCCCACGATGGTATTCCAAATGCCGGTAATGTAGGCAGAAGTCTGCTCGCGATTGGCGTCGCTCATGTGGTCCTCTGTAAATGGCTCGACGGCACTCTTATAAGTACCAACCCTTACAATCTGCATCTTCACACCAATCTTTGCCAGAAGATCCTTGTAAAACATTGGCTGAGCAGCCAGTCCGTGCCAGTCAACCATTCCATTTGGGTTGAGCAGCACCTCGTCGGCAACAGAGCATATATAATATGATGCCTGTGTGTATTGGTCAGCGTATGCCACAATCCATTTCCCGCTCTTCTTGAAGTCAACAAGTGCTTTGCGCAGGGCCTGACAGGATGCGTATGAATCGGGGGAGAAGATTCCGGCCTCAATGTAAATTCCCTTGATGTTTTCATTCTGTTTAGCCTTCTTGATGGCAGCAAGGGCATTGTCGAGACCAAGGCTTTCGCCAGCCTGTCCAATCATTGACCCAAACGGATTGTCGGAAGCCCTTTCGTCCATCATTCCCGACAGTGGCAGGACAAAAACCGATTTCTCCTTCACCACTGTAGATGCGTCTTGTGAAGCCACCATACCCATAAGCGAGATTACGCTTATGATGCCGATGACGATAGCGAAAATCACCATTCCGATGACTGTCGCAAGTGTGTACTTTAGAAATTCTTTCATCTCTTCTATAATTGTTTTTTATTCGTTCAACCCTTTGAATTGGCATGATTGTCACAATGCAGTGGCAAAGATAACGCTTTTTTTCCTTACTGCAATGAAAAATCTGATAAAAGTGACATAAAAGAGCAAAAAAGTGAAAAATGACACTGACATTATGTCATATACCCTTTTTTGGCACACTTTTAGCAGTAAGCGAGAGTGAAGGCCGGAAGCTACAAAGGCTGAGGCCATGAAAGAAATGTATAACTTAATAATATAAAAGCATTATGAACATCAAACCATTGGCTGACAGGGTTCTTGTACTCCCTGCACCAGCAGAAGAAAAAGTAGGCGGAATCATTATTCCTGACACCGCCAAGGAAAAACCATTGCACGGAAAGGTTGTTGCTACTGGCAACGGAACAAAAGACGAAGAGATGGTTCTCAAGGAAGGAGACGAGGTGCTCTACGGAAAATACTCAGGCACAGAACTTGAATATGAGGGAACAAAATATCTGATGATGCGTCAGAGCGACGTGCTGGCAGTAATAAAGTAGCCCCCTCCAGCTCCCCCAAGGGGGAGAGAACAAATTTCCAGAAGAGAATTAAAAATTAAAAATTAAGAGTTAAGAATTAAAAATTAAAGTTCTCAAAACATTTAAAAAGTTAAGAAAGATATGGCTAAAGATATAAAATTTGACGTAGATGCACGCGACATGCTCAAGAAGGGCGTTGATCAGCTTGCAAACGCAGTGAAGGTAACACTGGGTCCTAAGGGACGCAACGTAATCATCGAGAAGAAGTTTGGCGCACCACAGATTACAAAGGACGGTGTGACAGTGGCTAAGGAAATTGAACTCGAAGACCGCTTCGAGAACACTGGCGCACAGCTCGTTAAGAGTGTGGCAAGCAAGACTGGCGACGATGCAGGTGACGGTACGACAACAGCTACCATCCTCACACAGAGCATCGTGAACGTTGGTTTGAAGAACGTTACAGCAGGTGCCAACCCAATGGACCTGAAGCGTGGTATCGACAAGGCTGTTGCTGCCGTTGTTGAGCACATCAAGAAGAGTGCAGAGAAGGTTGACGACAACTACGACAAGATCGAGCAGGTTGCTACCGTTTCTGCCAACAACGACCCTGAGATTGGAAAGCTCATTGCCGACGCGATGCGCAAGGTGAGCAAGGACGGTGTCATCACCATCGAGGAGAGCAAGAGCCGCGACACCTATACAAACGTTGTTGAGGGTATGCAGTTCGACCGTGGCTATCTCAGCGGCTACTTCGTTACCGATGCCGACAAGATGGAGTGCGTGATGGACAACCCATACATTCTCATCTACGACAAGAAGATTAGCAACATCAAGGACTTCCTGCCTATCCTTCAGCCAGCAGCTGAGAGTGGTCGTCCAATGCTCGTCATTGCAGAGGACGTTGACTCAGAGGCTCTTACCACATTGGTTGTAAACCGTCTGCGTGGTGGATTGAAGATTTGTGCTGTCAAGGCTCCTGGCTTCGGCGACCGTCGCAAGGCTATGCTCGAAGACATCGCTACACTCACTGGCGGTCTCGTAATCAGCGAGGAGAAGGGCTTGAAGCTCGAACAGGCAACACTCGACATGCTCGGAACCTGCGAGAAGGTGACTGTCAGCAAGGACAACACCACCATCGTGAACGGTGCTGGTGACAAGCAGATGATTGCCGACCGCGTGGCAATGATCAAGAACGAGATGGCAAACACCACAAGCTCTTACGACAAGGAGAAGCTGCAGGAGC
>JBJEKR010000145.1:0-43472 GCA_051878735.1 Prevotella sp.
GATTATTTAACAATCTGACATGGAGGACAATACAATCTTTCGACCGCTTATGGTTTTGATTCTTCGTTCATAGTACTTTAAACAGACATCCCAAACCCTTGAACTGAGATTCAAAAGCTTTGAACAGACATTCAAAGCCTTTGAACGAAACTCTTTCAAGCAGAGGCAATCCTGGCTATAAGTATGTGTAAATCTAATGTATGTTAAAGATTGCGTTAAAATCGGGCAAAATCTTTGCAGTTTGTAGCTATTTCGTTTATTTTGCAGACAAAAGGCAATAAAATTATGAGATTTCTGTTCATTTCATTATTTCTGTTGTTCCTTTCCTCGGTAGATGCCGTAGCGCAGGAACAGGTTCGTTACCGTGTGGTTTACGATTTCAGTCAAGCAGTCATAGAGGGGAGACCCACTATGCAGACGAGATGGGCGATAGACGTTGGCGACACCACTGTGGCATCCTACAACTACAACAGCCGTCAGTTCAACAAAGAAATTGACTCGTTGCGCAAGGTTGTCACCGACGACAACTTGTTTTTCGAGAAAAGGAACGAGTTGGTGATGAAATACCCTGGCAGCGGAGCTCAAATCGTAATTGGCTTGCCGGCATCAGGAAAATATACCCTAACAGGGATTGACGGCGGCAGCGTCAACGGTGAGTTCCTTTATGAGGAAGCCCTGCCCGCAATAGAGTGGGAGGACAACGACAGTACGAAGACCATTGAGGGCTATCTTTGCCATAAAGCCACGGGCAGGCTCTATGGTAGGACATGGACGGCATGGTATGCCGACGACATTCCCTTACCTTATGGTCCTTACCTGCTTGGCGGACTGCCGGGACTGATTCTCGAAGCCACCGACTCCGAAGGTCTGTTCCGTTTCACTCTCGCCGGTCTCAGCAGCGTAGCCGACGGCTCGAAAGTTGAGCTTGTCGGGGTAGGCAAGTATTTAAAATGTACGCGCGAGCAATACATCAAGCAGCGAAACAAGTTCGACTCCATGTCGTCGGCAGAGCGCATCAAGCTTGCCGAAGAGCGTCTGTCGGCTGCCTCAGGAAAGAAACAAAAGATTGTCTCATTGAACAAGGGGAAGGAAACAACGCACGTCAAGACCCCGAAACGAGTACATATAGAGAAGGAATGAAATAGTGTAAGCAAAGAGGTTAGAAATACCTAATTTATGGTATTTTTTTGCTGAAATGCTAACTTTTTGCTTGTTTTTCTTGGGGTTTAGTAACTTTGCCGTATATTTGCATCGACTTAAGTCAATGTGATTGTTAACTTGTTTTATTAACCATGTTGCAAGGTGGTTTTTCATCTGGCGACTTAAAAAAGAAAAAACGAAATTATGAGACATATCACAACGATGCTGTTGCTCCTTTTCTCCATAGCTGTCAATGCCCAGGAGACGGCGAAGATAAGGGTGACATACGAATTGGACAATCTCTCGAACAACAAGAAGTTTAGGGCGAAGAACGCTTGGACGTTGGATATCGGCGATACTACCGCCATATTCTATACTCCTAACGAGCGCAATGCTGTTCCACTGATTGACTCAATAAAAAAAAGAATCACAGAAGACATGCGCCTCTTTATGGCGAAAAGAAGGGAAATACTTGACAAATATCCTGGAGGCTACCCTATGCAGGTGTTGAGGGGATTGCCACAGGCAGGAATGAACACTTGTTTGAGAGACGGTTGTGGACAACAATATATGTTGTATGAATGTAAAGACCCCATGGTTGACTGGGAAATGGAAGACAGCGTAAAGACCGTGTGTGGATATGCTTGTCAGAAAGCCGTCGGGAAACTTTATGGGAGAACGTGGACGGTATGGTTCGCAGAGGATTTCGCGCTTTCCTATGGGCCTTTCGTGCTTGGCGGACTGCCAGGAATGATTCTTGAGGCATACGATGCCGACAACATCTACCATTACACCGCCATTGGAATAGAGCGGTTGGAAAATGGTCCTGCAATAAAACTGTTCAAGGAATACTACAAGGTACTGGAATGTTCCAGGGAGCAATATCTAAAGGCAAGGGAGAATTTCAAGAACATGACTACTGAGGAATATCTCAAGCGAGCTGGAATAACCACGCAAGGCAGCCCCGCACGGAAGGTAACGTCGGGCAAGGCTATGGGAAACACGAGTCGGGAGCGTTTCTACCTCGACTTGGAGTAACAATTATATAACACAAATGGATGAGACAACTGATTATTGTATTGCTAATAATATGGAGTGCGGGTGCTTTGGCGCAGACATTCACTGGCACGGTCAGCGGACAGAAGAAGGAGAAGCTGACGGGAGCCAACCTCAAGGCTGTTGATGCGGCAGGCAAGATGGTGTGCTACGCCATTACCAACTCTTCGGGGCAATTCACCCTACGCGTGCCTGAGGGACGAAGGGTGGAGAATGTGGTGGTGAGCTATATCGGCTATAAAAGCAAGACCATCCCCTTCACGAAAATGCAGCCAACGATGACCATACGCCTTGAGGAAGGCGACTTCAACCTGAAGGAGGTGAAGGTGAAGTCGCAAAGGCTGAAAAGCGAGGGCGACACGCTGACCTACAGCGTGGCTGGATTCCGGCAGGCTCAGGACAGGAGCATTGCCGACGTGATTGCGAAGATGCCCGGAATGGAGGTGAAGGACAACGGTCAGGTGTTGTATAACGGCAAGGCAATCAACAAGTTCTACATAGAGGGAATGGACCTCATGGGTTCCCAATACGGCATGGCAAACCAAAATCTCTCGGCGAAGAAGGTGAAGAGCGTACAGGTGCTGAAAAACCATCAGCCAACAAAGTCGCTGCGAGGTAAGCTCTTCAGCGACCAGGCAGCGCTCAACATAGTGCTTGAGGACGATGCCAAGGCAGCGTGGAGCGGTTGTCTCGATGCAGGCTTAGGCTATGGCGACGAGTTTCTCTACGACAACCGCCTTATGGGAATGCGCTTCGCCAAGAAGTTCCAAAGCCTGCTGCTCTACAAGAACAACAACACGGGAAAGAGCATCGCTGACGAGGTGCGCTATATGGGTCAGGGAACAGTAGGGGACTCGGATCAAGGCCTGCTGTCGATGATGAGCGTAGGAGCACCGGGCATAGGCAAGCCGCGCTACACCTTCAACGAATCGCACCTGCTTGCGGGCAACTGGCTTTGGAAGACCAGTGCCGACTCAGAGTTGAGGCTTCAGGGCAACGGCTATATCGACAAGGCTGAGATGGCTTCCTTCCGCTCCACAACATATCTTGACATCGACAACATGCCAATAGTGACTGAGGACCAGCAGGTGACAAACCACACGAGCCAATGGTGCGGAGAGGCAAGCTACAAGTACAACGGCTCAAAGACCTATGTGAACAACATCATCAGAGGCTACATTGACTTCAACAAGAGCGACGGTGGAATGGCAACCAATGGTGCCATGACGGACATGATGGTGAAGCCCCGCAAGCGAAGCCTTGCAAACTATCTCACACTGTCGGGGAGCAATGCCAAGGGCAACAGCCTGATATTCAAGAGCAACACGGCGTATAACTATCTGCCTGGGCAACTGCTGACGATAAACGGCGCTACGGAGTTGCTCGACATGAACCTGTTTGACACCGAGAACACTCTCGACGGAAGGCTGAGAATAGGGCGGCACTACATCAACTTCCAGGCAGGAGCCGCCTATCAGAACCACAGGCTTGACGTGTCGTTGGCAGACGCAGAGGGCGAGAAGTCAACCTACCAGAAGACAGAACTCTACTGGACTCCATCGCTTGAGCTGAAGTTTGGCGCGTGGCGCATAAACATGGCGGCGAAGCTTGCCTATGCCCATCAGACCTATCGCGACAAGTCTGCCGACGACGTTTGGCTTAACCCCTCACTGAGCCTGAGATGGGAAGCGACGGCAAGGTCAACCATTGAGTTCTCTGGTCGTTACGAGACAAAGCCTATGGGCATGCGTTATATTTTCGACACCCCCGTGTTTACAGGCTACCGCAACATGAAGGTAAACCGTGGTGAGCCAGACCTAAGGCGCGACCTCGTTGCCGACGTGACCTACAGGTTTGAGGACCCTCTGTCGGGACTCTTCTTCTTCGTAAAGCCCTCGCTGAGCCATTCCTCGGGCAACATCCTCTATCATAGTATGCTCATGGACGACAACGTCTATGTATCAAAGGCTTCCGACCTGGAAAGCACCTCGACGGTGGCAATGCTTTCCTCACGCATCTCCAAGTCCTTCTCATGGGCAAAGACTATTATCGGCATAGGTGGGAGTACAAGCGTCAACGACTATCAGTATCTCACCGGCGAGACGCTTAACGACGGGCGTGCTTTCTCCGCCAACCTCTCCATCAACTATTCCCTGCGCCCCCTCGCGCAGCTGTCGCTGACAGGCACGTCGTCTGTTCAGTACACCCAGCAGGAGAACCGCAGCCAGAAGACGTCGAAGTACAGTACTTCCAACTGGGTACACAACCTTCAGCTCCACTTTTTCCCCGTGGAAAAACTTATGCTTACCTTGTCCAACGACCTTTTCCACAGCAGCGAGAAGAATTTCAAGACAAGCTATTTCTGCGATTTCGCGCTTAGCTACAACAACAGCAGCTGGGAACTGACACTTGCAGTCAACAACATCGTTGGCACCTCGAAATACGAGACCCGTATGATTGGCACTATCACCGACAGCTATTCGCTCACCCGTCTGCGTCCGCGCGAGTTCTTGGCAAAGCTGAGTATAGACTTGTGATAAGAGCTACATTTCCAATAATAATTTGTAATGACGAGTTGTCAAAATGTAGAATAAAATACCTATTTTGTGGTAATTTGTAGATAAAAGCGTAAAAAATCTTTCTTTTTCCTTGTTTTTATTGAATTTTAATGTAACTTTGCAGAAGATAAGCTGCATCTCGGCAAAGCAATCAAACAAGTTTGTTGATTTTGCTCTCGATTTGCATTATCTTTGCAGACGATAAAATAAAACTAAATTTATGGTAGTACGAAAACAATTATTGAGAATGGTATTGTCATTGCTCGCCTTGACTGCTTCAATGATGGCCAATGCCCAAGAAGGCATAGTCATCAAGGGAAAGGTGACCGACAAGAACAGCTCTTCACCTATCGATTATGCCACAGTGTCGCTTCCTGCGTTCAACATCGCAGTGACAAGCAACTCTCGGGGCATGTATGAGTTGAAGAATGCCCCTAAGGGCAAAGTTAGAATCGTAGTAAGATACCTTGGCAAGCAGGATATCGACACACTCCTTAATGTGAGCAAGTCCATGACTCTCAATTTCGTGATGAGAGACGAGGACTTCCACCTCAAGGAAGTGGTGGTGACGGCGCAGCACAACGCAGCGGGAAAAGCCACCTCTTCTTATATAGGACGCAACGCCATCGACCACATGCAGGCAACGAGCCTTGCCGACCTGATGGCGCTCACCCCTGGAGGCATTAGTAGCAACCAGGAGCTGAGCAAGTCGCTATTCCTGAACATTCGTAACACGGAGGGCAATGAAGCCAGCGGCACAGCCATCAACTCTCTTGGAACAGCCATTATCCAGGACGGCGCGCCAATATCGAACAATGCCAACCTGTCTGCCCTCACCCCAACAGTGTCGGGCAACACCGTGGCAATGAGCGGTGGCGCAAGCACCAAGACAGGTATCGACGTGCGCAGCATCTCCACTGAGAATATTGAGGGAGTGGAGGTCATTAGGGGTATTCCTTCCGTAGAGTATGGTGACATCACCTCGGGAGCCGTCATTCTCCACACCAAGGCAGGACGCGAGCCGCTGAGGGTGAAGCTGAAGGCAAATCCCAACGTATATCAAGGATCAATAGGCACTGGCTTCGAGCTTGGAAAGAAGGCCGGCGCGCTGAACATCAGCGGCGACTATGCCTACAACACCAACGACGTGACGGAGAGCTATCAGACCTATCAGCGCCTGAATGCCAAGGCAATGTACTCCAATGCCTTTTTCGGCAATCTCCTCCGCAGCAACACCTCACTGTCTTTCCTCTATGGCAGGGACAACCGCACACCGAACCCCGACGATGAGATCTCTATGATAAAGTCAAGGGGCGAGACCTACGGCATCACCCTTAACACCAACGGCTTGTTCAACATACAGAAGGGTTGGCTTCAGAACGTCAAGTATGTCCTGTCGGCAGCCTACACGTCGAAGCAAAGCTCATACGAGGAGCGTTACACCTCGGCAAACTCACGCTATTCTGGCACCTATACCGATGGAGCCGTGTTGAGCAACATCGAGGGTGAGCATCTATACGACGCTGAGGGCAACGAGATTACCAACATCAGCGCTACGGACAAAGGCTATTATGCCCACTATCTCCCCAATGCCTACATCGGACATAACGAGATAGACAGCCGCGAGGTGAACTTCTTCGGTAAGGTGTCGGCAAACTTCTTCAAAAATTTCGGGCGCGTGAACAACGGCATTCTCGTTGGTGTTGATTTCAAGAGCGACGGCAACGAGGGTGAGGGACAGAAATGGTCGGTGGATAATCCTCCTTACCGCAACCTGTCTTATCCTGACGCCTCATATCGTCCACGCAGCTACAAGGACATTCCTTATATCAACACCCTCGGAGCGTTCCTTGAGGACAATTTCGTATGGAACATCGGTAACCATGCGCTCACCCTTCAGGCAGGCTTGCGCTACGATCACACCAACATCGTGGGTGGAAAGGTAAGTCCACGTGTCAACGCCTCCTTCGAGGTGGTTCCTGACATCTTCACCATCCGTGGAGGCTTCGGTATTCTCGCAAAGCTGCCAACGCTCTACTATCTCTATCCTGACAAGGCATACTTCGAGTATGTGAACATCAATGAGATGGCAAACACGGAGATGGACGAGGCTGACCGCCGCATCATCACCACCACTAAGGTGCAGGACAGCCAGAACCGCGACCTCAAGATTGCCTCCAACCGCAAGGTGGAGGGTGGTTTCGACCTGAAGTTGGGCAAGGTGACACTTGCAGCCACCGGATTCTATGAGAAACTGAGCAACGGCTACACCATGGGCAAGGCATTCATGCCCTACACGGTGAAGCAATACGAGCGCAACGAGGAGGGCTTGCTCGCCTTGGCAAGGGAGACTCCTGTTCTCTCGGCATACAACACTCCTTCCAACGGCACATTCCGCGAGACAAAAGGAGTGGAGTTTGAGCTTAACGTAGGAAGAATTGAGTCTATACGCACTTCGTTCCAGCTCAGTGGAGCATGGATGAAGTCGAAGAGCTGGTCGGAGTTAGAGTACTACTACGACAACTCATCAGCCGAATACACCACACGAAAGGACATCGCCATCTATTCCCCACGCTACAAGGAGGAGAACAACGAGCAGTTTGTGACTACGCTCCGCGCCACCCACAACATCCCGCGCATCGGCTTCGTGGTTACGCTGACTGCCCAGGCTATATGGCAGCAGAGCGAATACACCACGTTCAACAACGACTCTATTCCTATCGGCTATGTGTCGCTGACGAATGGTGTCGCCACATATTTCAAGCCAGGCGAATACACCAACACCCAGCAACTGAAGGATGCAGGTCTTGACTACATGCTGCGCACTGTTGACCACAAGAGTGCCATCAAGGAGTCAATCAGTCCTGTATTCCAGTTCAACATCAACGTGACAAAGGAAATCAGCGACATCGCCCGAATCTCTTTCTTTGCCAACAACCTGTTCCGCAGCTATCCACGCCGCGAGAGCAAGCGTGACCCCGGCACATTCGACATCTACAACAACAAGTACTTCTTCGGCATGGAGTTGGCGCTGAAACTATAAAAAAAGAGGAGGACAAGAATATGAAAAAGACAATAAGACACTTTTGGGCAGCCATGGCTGCCATAGCGCTGACTACAGCGTCGTGTACGAGCTTTTCCGATGCTTCCGACGCGGAGAAGGTTGAGGCGTTGCAGGTGAGCGTCACAATGACTATAAATGTCGAGAACCTGAAGAGCGTGAAGGACCTGAAAGTGAAACTCGACGATTATACCGACGACTACCATTATATAAAGGAAGTCAGTGAGGCTGGCACTGTGAACATCGACGACGTGATTCCTGGCATCTATACCATTTCGGTATCAGGAAACGCCTTTGACAAGGACGATGTGGAGTACTACATCAATGGAAACGTAGTGAACAAGGCTCTCTACAAGGGTGTGACAAGTGTGAGCGTCGATGTACAGGGACTGAAGGTCAGTCCGTTGGTGTTCAAGGAGATTTACTTCGCAGGCAGCAAGGGTTGGTATTTCCGTGACCAGTTCTACGAGGTCTATAACAACTCCTCTGAGGTGCAGTATCTCGATGGCGTATATTTCGCACAGCTCTATCCTACCAATGCCACCACCAAGCTTCCCGTATGGAAATATGAGGAAGACGGCACCAACTGCTATGGTGAGCGCATCTGGAAGTTCCCTGGCGAAGGCAGCGAATATCCCTTGCAGCCGGGTGAGAGTGCGGTGATTTCACAGTTCGCCGCCAACCACCAGCTTGAGATCTACAACCCAGAGTCACCTGTTGACGGAAGCCACTCAGAGTTTGAGTTCAACATGGACAACCCCAACTTCCCCGACCAGCCTGCAATAGACATGGTTCATGTGTTCTATCAGGGCAAGGCGGAGAAAGGCTCTATACCTCAGTTCCTCACGCCCGTGTTCGGTGGAGCTTTCGCCCTGATGAGGATTCCTGCCGACTCAGGCTGGGATCCAGTGAATAAGGAGGAGTGGAAGAACTACGACGGGAATAGCACTCTGCCCAAGGCCAAAATTCCAAACAAGTATGTGCTTGACGCAGTGGAGTGTGTAAACAACGAGTCGATGTCCAATGCCAAGCGTATTCCCGCCGTGCTCGACGCAGGCATCACATGGGTTGGCGCAACCTATTGCGGACTTGGCATAGCAAGAAGGGTAATGGTGGAGAATGGCGACACGTTGCGCCGTGAGAACGGTGCCATCATCTATCAGGACACCAACAACAGCACCGACGACTTTGAGCGTGGCGTGGTTCCAGTGATGCACCGCAACGGTGCGGGAGTACCTTCGTGGAACGTGACATATAAATAAGGAGTATCAAAAATAACATTTACTGCAATGAATATCAATACAGCATATAAGTCGCTTGCCGTAGCGGCACTGTTGGGTTTCTGCCTCGGTGCCTCGGCACAGGAAACAAAGGGGTGGACACCAGCTGCCCTTGAGCTGCAGAAGGAACGGAAGCTATGGCTCCACAGTCAGAACGCGGCTGGTGCGGCTTTCGAGAGCCTGTTGAACTACAGTTCTCTCGACATCAACTACGACATTGCCAAGGGCGATTTCAAACCGGCACAGAAGGGTGAGCGCATCAACGACCTCAACGTCGATGCCGAGGGCTTCATCAATCTCGGCTCCGCATACGTCTGGGGAGAATTCAAGTTCACCCACGAGAACGTGAGCGACGCACTGTTCAACGCGTCCATCACCGACCCTTATCGCGGACAGCCATATTATGTGACCGACGAGGGCTATGCCAGCGACTGGCGCAACCAGTTCTACAACATGCGCTTCCGTGCTTCCACACCAGTGTTCTGGAAACGCATCACTGTGGGTATCGACGGAACCTACAAGGCCTCGCTTGCCGCCAAGCAGCGCGACCCACGCACCGACACCCGCTTCTACAACCTGCAGCTGATGCCTGCCGTGGCAGTTGCGTTAAGCGACCATGACCGCATTGGCGCAAACATGCTCTATGCTTCCATCAAGGAGCAGTCGGGCATGACGAAGAGCAACAACTACGTTGACCAGACCTACTACGAGATGTACGGACTTGGTGCCGCAAGCTCTGGACTTGGCACTGGGCGCACCACCAACTACTATGGCGACAAGTGGGGACTGGGCGTGCAGTACAATCATGAGAGCAACGGCTGGAACCTGTTGGCAGAGTTCTTCTGGAACAGATGCGTGGAGAATGTCGATATCAGTTTCTCAATGCCAAAGAAAGATGCCATGACCAACGACAAGACCATCGGCGGAAACCTTACCATTGAGAAACGTGGCGAGACATTCACCCACCGCCTCATGGGAAGCTACAGCCACCGCAGCATCGACGGTATTCAGTATCTCTCGCAGCGCGACAACACGGAGAGCTATCTCGGTTGGGTGTCGCTCCATGCCGACATTCGCTCCACTTATAAGACCGACGACATTCGTGCCGCATACTCGCTGATAAGGAACCGTGGCAACGAATACTCATGGCGCGCCGACGCTGAGGTGAGCTTTGTAAACAAGTCCGACGAGTTCATACTCCCCCATTCAACAATGGACAGCAAGAACATCTACGCCAATGCCGATTTCAAGAAGAATTTCGTTGTTGGCGACGATATGGAGAACCGACTGCTCGCCGAGGTTAGGGTAGGACTTAAGAAATCCACATCAGGAGCCTACGACTACAACGGCTCCTATGCCGACTATCCCACTGTCACCACGCTCATGCCGCTTGAGGAGAACTACCTGCTTGCCGACGCATGGAACGTGGGTTGCTCGCTCACTTACTCGCAGTTGGTGAAAAAGGACGCTAAGGTGAACGGTTACGTTAAGGCCAGCTTCAACTATCAGGACACCAAGGACTTTGATTTCGGCGACCGCACGAACTTCTCCGTCTCCGTTGGAGCGAACTTCTAAAAATAGCATTTATTATACCATTAAATAATCTTCAAATGACTAAGAACATTACTGTTCTTGCCTTTTCGATGATTCTCGGCTTAGTCTGTGCCCCACTCGGGGCGCAGACTATTGTCGCACCTAAGGGCAAGACAAAAAAGCAGACCTCTTTCGCCGTGGTGACAGACACAAAGACCTGGCAACACTGCTCAAAGGAGATCGTGGCTTACCAGGAGATGTTGGGCAAAGAAGGACTGCCAACATTCGTCATCCATTCCGAATGGAACAAACCAGAGGAAGTGAAGGAACAACTTGTCAGACTGCACGACACGGAGCGACTTGAGGGAGCCGTGTTCGTGGGCGACGTGCCAATAGCCATGATACGCCAGGCACAGCACCTAACGTCGGCGTTCAAGATGTCGGAGACTCAGTTTGCCTGGCGCGACAACTCCGTGCCGAGCGACCGCTTCTACGACGATTTCCATCTGCAGTTCGACTTCCTGAAGCGTGACTCCGCAGAGAGAAATTTCTTCTACTATGACCTCGCCGTGAAGTCGCCGCAACAAATACGTTGCGACATCTATACAGGCAGAATCAAACCCGTCCAGAATGGGAAAGACCCTTACAGGCAAATAAGCGACTATCTCGCAAAAGCCATTGAACAGCACCTCTCAGGCAACCACCTCGACAATTTCCAGTCTTACACAGGACAAGGGTCGTACTCAAACTCCCTCACCGCATGGACCCCAGAGGCTTTCACCGTGAGGGAACAGTTCCCTGGGGTATTCGACTCCACTGGTCGTGCCCATTTCATGCGCTATAGTATGTTCGACTATCCAAAGCAGACAATCATCAACATATTGAAGCGCGACGACATAGACCTCATGATATTCCACGAGCACGGCACTCCCGACCGTCAATACGTCTCGGCATCGCCCGACACAGAGGACTTCCTGGGTCACATAGATGCAGCGAAATACTACTATCGCGACTGGATGCGACGCATGGTGAAGAGAGGCAAGAACCCAACAGAACTTTACGCCCAACATGCAAAGGCACATGGGGTAGATTCAACGTGGTTTGCAGGTTGGGACGACCCGAAGCAGATCGAGGCAGACTCACTGCGTGACCTTAAGACGGGCATAGTGCTTGACGACGTCAGCCGCATCAATCCCAACACGCGTATGGTAATCTTCGATGCCTGCTACAACGGCGACTTCCGTGAGCAGGACTACATAGCGGGACGCTACATCTTCGCCGACGGTAAAACCACAGTATGTTTTGCCAACAGTGTCAACGTGTTGCAGGACAAGCAGGCAAACGAGATGCTCGGACTGCTGGGACTCGGTGCGAGAGTTGGGCAATGGGCACAGATGACAAACATACTTGAGAGCCACATCATTGGCGACCCGACTTTCCGTTTCGCCAGCAACGACCCAAAAGTTGACCTTGCAAAGGAGTTGAGTCAGCCGTATTCGGAGCGTGAAGAGCTGAAACGTCTCAACTCTCCCTATTGCGACGTTCAGAACATAGCACTCCACAGACTCTTTACCAATGGCTATGCAGGTATCAGCGACTTGCTTGCCGAAAAGTATGCCTCGTCGCCTTTCGCCATGGTGCGCTACACGTCGTTGGCGCTTTTGAAAAAACTGGCAGACGAGAACTTACAAACCGTTCTCGACCGCTCCATCAACGACCCCAACGAATTCATACGCCGTTGCTCGGCATTGTGGATGTCGGAGGTGGGACTTGACCGTTATGTCGCCCCGATAGTAAGGGAATATGTGGAGAACCATTACTCCGAGCGCGAGACCTTCGACATTGGCATGCGCATACGCTGTTTCGGCGAGAAGGCTTTCCGTGAGGCTATAGACAACTGCCTTATGGGCAGCTACGTCAACGACCGAGAGAAGGAGCGGTACCGCAAGGCTCTTGAGCGCGATTTCGTCGACCAGGCACGCAACGACTCCCTCATCTTCGACCGAAACGGGAAGGCATCTATGAGAAGCCTCATGATCAGCTCGCTGCGCAACGTGAAGGTGGCAGCGTCGCTCGACAAGTATCTTGCCCTGCTGAAAGACAAGAGTGAGACAACGCGTGTGAGATGGGAAATGCTCGACGCCCTCGCTTGGTACGACATCTCCGCACGCAAGGCCGACATTGCCGCTGCGGTAAAGCAGATAATGGACGATGCCTCTGAGGAGAAAGAGCTGAGAGAGAAGGCAGAGAGAACATATTACAGACTGACAAACTGAAGAAACAGAAATGATGAGAAAACATATATTACAGGCATTGATGCTTCTTGCCGCGCCATTGGCGGCAGAGGCTAACTCGTTTGCCATCGTCATCGACAGCAAGACACTCGAAAAGACCCACGATGCGGTGGAGGCTTACAGCAAGGCTGTGGAGCACGATGGGCTGAAAACCTACATCATGGCTGCTGATTGGCAAAGCCCACATCAGGTGCGCGACTCGCTTGCCGCACTCTATAAGCGCGACAGGACGCTTGAGGGCTGTGTCTTCGTAGGTGACATCCCTGTGGCAATGATACGCAACGCACAGCACATGACCACGGCGTTCAAGATGAACGAAGAGACGTTCGGACTCAACGAGTCATCAGTGCCGAGCGACCGCTTCTACGACTGTCTGTCGCTGAAGTTCAAGTATCTGAAGCACGATAGCAAGGACCCTCTGCTCCACTACTACAAACTCGCAGAGGATAGCCCACAGACCCTCCAACCCACGTTCTATTCCGCACGCATAAAATATCCCGAGGCAATGGGAGGCGACAAGTATAAGGCGATAGCCGACTTCCTGCGCAAGGCAGCAGCGGCAAAATATGAGGGAGAGAATCGTCTCGACCAAGTGTTCACCTACAATGGCGCGTCATACAATCTCGACTGCCTCGTTGTCTATATGGACGAGGAGAAGGCATATAGGGAGAATTTCCCTCTCGCTTTCAGTTCAGCCACGAGTTTCAAGCACTGGAACTTCCGCATGGACAAGACCATGCGCTATCCGCTGCTCAGTGAGTTGCAGCGACCAGACATCGACGTGTTCATGTTCCACGAGCACGGACTGCCCGACCAGCAGCTCATCAACAACCCACAGCCAGGCACCGACCTCGCCACGCGCATTGCCGCAGTACGCGACGAGATTTTCAGCCACACCCGTAAGCGTGCGCGTAAGGGAGAAAACCTCGACTCGCTCCAGCTGATGTTCTCCAAGAAATTCGGGTTGAAGCCAAACTTCTGGGACGAATACGATAGTGCCGACCGCCGTCGCCGTGACTCCATCGACCATGCCGAGCAATACATCTCGCTCGCCGACCTCGACGGCATCTCCACACGTCCGCGTTTCGTCATGTTCGACGCTTGCTACAACGGCTCGTTCCATGAGCTGGACTACATTGCCGGGCGCTACATCTTCAACCCAGGAACGACACTCGTGGTTCAGGGCAATACCCGCAACGTGCTGCAAGACCGCTGGACGATAGAGATGATAGGACTGTTGAGCCACGGCGTGCGCGTAGGTCAGTACAACAGGCAGGTTGCCACGCTTGAGGGACATCTCATGGGTGACCCTACGGCTCATTTCACCCCTATTGAGGCAAACACTCTGTCCACCGACATAGTCACACGCGCCCAAAACCGCAGCTACTGGCAAAAGCTTTTGAAGAGCCAATATGCCGACCCTCAGTGCCTTGCCTTGCGTATGCTCACCGACATCGACCTCGCTTCCACGACTGCGCGAAAGGCATTAGATTCCTCTCAGAAGGGGACTGCCGAACATAGCAAGTTCCTGCTTTCCACTTTCCGCACATCGCTGTTCAACACCGTGCGCATGGAAGCCCTGAAGCAGCTCAGCCGCTATGCCAATGCCGACTTTACCGAGGCTGTGCGCATAGGACTGAACGACCCCTACGAGCGTATTGCCCGAAGCTGTGCCGACTATGCGGGAAAAATAGGCGACCCCACGCTCATTCCCGATGTCATTAGAGTGCTGTTTGAGGACGAGGACCGCATACGCATCCAATATGCCCTCAACGCCTCGCTCTTCCTCTTCCCAGAGAAAGACATTCTCGAAGCCATTGACAACTATTTCGCCAACGCCGACAGAATAGACAAGGCAGAGGAGCTGAAGGAATCGTCCACCAGCATAGCACAGACGTTCAAGAGCCGTGACAAGGCCGACGCTGCCATTGCCGACTCCACGGCAAAGCCCGCCAAGCGACTGCAGTCCATACGCTACCTGCGCAACTATCCACGCACTCCGAACCTCGACCTCTATCTCTCGTTCCTTGCCGACAGCAATGCACCTACCGACCTGCGCACTGTAATGGCAGAGACCCTCGGCTGGTTTAGGCTCTCGTGGAGAAAGGCTGACATAGTGGCTGAATGTAGGCGACTCTTGGAAACCGAACAGCCCAAGGAACTTAGGGAAGAACTGCTGCAAACAATTAATAGAATAAGCCAATGAGAAAAATCTTTATTGCCATTGTTGTCATGACCATGACGACAATGGCAGCCATAGCACAAGAAATAATAAAGCCGACCGTAAAATCGGCAACATCGTTCGCCATCATTGTTGACAAGGCATCATACGGGAACGCCAAGGCGGCAGTAGATGGCTATAGGCAGTGTGTAGAGGAAGACGGACTCGGAACATATCTCGCCATTGCCGACTGGCAAGACCCTGAACAGATACGCCAGTTGCTGCAGGAATGGCACGCTGACCGCAAACAACCTCTCGAAGGCTGTGTCTTCGTGGGCGACATACCAATCCCGATGGTTCGCGACGCGCAGTATCTCACCTCGGCGTTCAAGATGAGCCAAAAGCGCGACTGGAAGGAGTCGTCGGTGCCCAGCGACCGCTTCTACGACGACTTCTCGCTGAAGTTCGATTTCCTGAAGCGTGATGCCGACCGCAAGGACTATTTCTATTATAGTCTCTCGCCTGACGGCGCACAGACACTTTCGCCCGACATCTATTCGGCACGTATCCGTCCTCCACACCGTGCTGGCCAGGACCGCTATCAGCTTCTCGCCCAATATCTTGAGAAGGTGGTTCGCGTGCGCAAGGCAGAGGCTGGGAAGAACGTGCTCGACCGCCTCACCATGGCTCGTGGTCATGGCTATAATTCTGAGGATGCCAACGTGTGGTCTGGCGAGCAGCTTGCCCTGCGCGAGCAGATGCCGCAACTGTTCCAGCCAGGGGCTTCTGTCAAGTTCTTCTCGTTTGAAATGGTATATCCGGCACGCAAGCTCTATCTCAACGAGGTTCAGGACGACCGCCTCGACGTGATGCTCTTCCATCACCATGGCGCGTCCGACACACAGTATCTCAATGGCTATCCCTATGTCAGCGCTGTAGTCCCGAGCATCGACAACGTCAAGCGTTTCCTTCGCTCCAAGGTCTTGCGGGCTGCACGCAAGGCACCCCGCGATAGTGCCGTTGCCGACTATGCCCAGCGCTATGGAGTGCCAGAGGCATGGTGTCGTGAGGCGTTCGATTCCGCACTTGCCGTGAAGGACTCCATCTTCAATGCCGAGATGGACATTCATGTGGAGGACATTCTTGCCATTAAGCCCTCTGCCCGCTTCGTTCTCTTCGACGCGTGTTTCAATGGGTCGTTCTACGAGGACGACTGCATAGCCAATGCCTACATCTTCAACCAAGGCAACACTATTGCCACCATGGGTAATACGGTAAACACCATTCAGGACAAGTGGCCTGATGAGTTCGTAGGACTTCTTGCAAGCGGCATGCGTGTTGGACAGTTCAACCGCTTCACCTGCTATCTTGAGACCCATCTCGTTGGCGACCCAACTTACCGTTTCGCTCCAAACAGTGGCATCGACTTCGACATCAACCGTGCGCTGACGTTGCAGCAAGGCGACCAGAAGTTTTGGAGGAAGCGGCTCTCAAGCCCCATTGCCGACGTTCAGGCTATGGCTCTCCGTCAACTCTTCCTTGCCCATAGTGCCGATATGCCCCAACTGCTTCTCGACACTTATTTCAAGAGTCAGCAGTTCGTGGTGAGGATGGAGGCTCTGAAGCTTCTCGCCATGAATTATCCGGAAGAGAGCGTAAAGGCACTCTCCGCCGCGCTCAACGATGGGTATGAACTTATTCGCCGCCTTAGTGTGGGCTTTGTTGAGGAGAATGGCAATCCAGACTTGCTTCCCGCCCTCGTCAGTGGATATCTCAACCGTTGGCAGGAGTCGCGCTATTCCTTCAAGACCCTTGAGGCACTTATTGCGTTCAATCCTGACGACATCGTGGAGGAGGTTAAGCGACAGACCAAGGAGTTGACAACATATGACAATGCCTTTGTCGGTAAGCTTGACCATCAGGCTCGTCGTTGGGCTGAGGACTACGAGGAGAGCCACAAGATGATGTTTGACCGCAGTCTTAAGCCAACCAAGCGCCTCTCCAACATTCTAAAGATGAGAAACTATCCCAACGGTCGTCTTGTTCCCGACCTCATTGCCCTCGTGGCTGACGAGACAGAATCGGCTGAGGTTCGTTCCACGGCAGCCAATGTGCTCGGATGGCTTACCTCATGGCACGGTCGTGCCGATATTGTTGGCAAGCTCAGTTCAATCGCCACCGATGAACCCGACATAGATAGGGAGTTGAAAAGGGCAGTGAAAAGGCTTAGTGGTCAGTAGCCATCCAACGCAACGTTGTGTTTGAGGAAACGCAACGTTGTCATTGAAGAAACGCAACGTTAGGTTGTAGGAATCCTAACGTTGCGTTTTATTATTGTCTTTGTTATTCCACGGTTATTTCCTGCATCGCCTCTTGCATCGTCTGCAACATGGTTTTCATGTTCCCTTCGTTGCGGCAGACTTTGGTGAAGGCTTCGTTGAGGTCGGTTTCTTCGTTCATTTCTACGGGCTTTGAGTGCAGAAGGGTTTGCATGGAGTCGAGAAGCAGGCGGAAGAGGTAAACTTGGTTTACGCCTGACGTGCTTGCAGCATCTGTCGCCTTGCGTCCTGCGAAGAAAGCCCTTACCACCACTTGGGTCAGTGCCCTTACCTCGCGCTCCTGATGATCCTCGCTTTCGTTGAGATAGCCTTCAGGGAAGCCGTTGAAGAAGTCGTCGAGCGACATCACCTTGCCGCCGAGCAGCGAGGCGAAGTTGCGACGATATTCCGTCACCATGTCCTCGTGAGCCTCTTCCGTGCGGCAGACGTGGCGGAAAAGGTCAACTGGCGAGTTCAGTGTCGGAGCCACCTCGGGCGATTTCAGTATGGCTATCAGCTCCTCCGCCGTGTCGTAGTGTATTATGGCGAGGGGATTGAACAGAATGTCGAAGAAATGCTTTGATATTTCCTCGTAGTGCTTCAGCATTATCTGTTTCACTCGTTGTGGAGTCAGCTCCACAGCCTCTGTCGTCTTCTCTGCGTCAGCCGAAAGAATGCCTTCGGCAAACGCGGCGAAGAAGGCCCTTATCATTGCCGGTTGGGCGTTTGTCATTTTCATTGTCCTTGTTTCTTGTTAGAATACATTTTGTATGTTTTCTGGCTTTACGCCTTCCTTTAGTGGGCACATGCCTGAGAATCGTGTCGATAACAAGAATGAAGTCCGCTAACGGATTGTGATTTTGCCGGCAAATATACAACCTTTTTCTCGATTTGCCAAGAGATTGATGGAAAAACGCGATAATCGGAATACGTTTCTTATTACTTTTGTTTCTCCATTTCCATAGTGTTTCTTAATGTATGGTCGTCATCATGATGCTTTGATAGTAGCATATCGAAGATCTCCATCGTTTTCGAATCAGATGGTCGTGGAGCAACAGGGGTGATTATGCGTCCTTTGTCATCAATGAGAATGAATCGAGGAATACTCTTTATCATGTATTTATCCAAGAAAGGATCCTCGTTTCCAATATATAGGTTATATTTACTGTTTTCGTTGTTCCTTATAAAGTTTTCCCATGAACGCTTTTCCTTGTCTATGGACAAGCTAATGAAACAGATGCCCTTGTCTTTGTATCTTTTCTCAAGTTGTCTAAAAAACGGTAGCTCTTTCCTACATGGTCCGCACCATGTAGCCCAGATGTCTATATAGATTATTTTACCTCGAAGTGACTCTATGGTAATCACATTTCCCAAAGCGTTGGAGCAGACGAAATCAGGTGATGGGCGTCCTGTGCATATCGCATCCCATCTGCTAATGATGTCATCGAAGTTCTTAACTTTATTTGGCTCCGTGACGTGTTTTCGGTGATATTCAATCAGGCGCTCCCTTCCGTCCCTACCAGTAGAGCCAATGGTGTTCAGAAAGTAATTGTGTACAACATATTGTCTTATTGTGTCATCCATGTCGTGTGAGTCAACATATTCAATAAAAGAGTTGTCGTCAAGTGTTTCATTTCGCAAGCTACATAGGCATTGTATGCCATTGACAATGAAATTTGCATAATCTCCATTATTGAGAAGACTGTTGTCAAAGCGAAGCATTTCGTGCATTTTTTCGAAGAAGCACGAGTCAGGCACGAACGTGGTCAGTTTATTAAGAATCTTGTGATATTTAGGATATGACGTAAGCCCTGCAAAAGATAGGTATTTGAGACGCTGTCTCTCCTCTTCAGTGAAAAGATATGGAAGTTTTCTGTTTTCAAGGTTTCTAATATTTGCTGATAGTATGCTGTCGCAGAGTTGTATATATCCTTTCTCGTTTCTGCTGGCATGTGTAAAGCTGGGTGACTGCCATGTCGTATTTAGAAGATAGTTGTTTATATCACTTAAATCGCCCGAACATGTGAATGTCTTTTCTTGAAAATCAACGTTGATGTTCAGATTCTTGTCAGGGCATAAGTAGATAATGCCTTTTAATCTGTTGTCAACATTGATATTGACATATTGCTTATTGAATCCGCATGTGTCAAGCGTTACGACGTTGTCTTTTGAACAATGAACGGATACGTCACCTGTAGCCCATTTCAGTACGATACTCGTACCTCCTTCCTGTTTATTGGTCTTGATGGTGTACAAACCAGCATTACCTGTGAATGACACCATCAAGAAAGAGATTGTTATGAATAAAAATCGAATAATCATATTTTCATCCTATTCAAACTGGAATCCATCAAGACAAAACCATGAAGGAGTGCGCATTATTCCATTTGAGTCTTTGTCTGACGAATCAATGTAGAATACCACTTTGTCAACAACTCCTAACGCTGTAAGTTCCATTTTTCGCCAGTCGGTTACGATATAGTCCCAGCTTGGATTTTCCACGCTATGTCCCTCCATGCATGCAAGGTCGAAATTGACAGTTCCTGTAAGTTGGCCGTTAAGAAACCCTTTTGCCGTTACGGTGAGATAGTCACCTTCGCCAAACTCTCTCACTCCTCCGTCCACATAAGTGTGCCAAACGCCTTTCGGACTACTGGGAACGTTAGGGTTTGCAACAGGTCTTGCTGCCGTGCCATACGTATCGCCATAGTACATGGCAAGGTAGTTCCATGTGGTGTTTGCCACCAGAATGTAGCTAAGCCTTTTCGGAGTGTCAAGCGTGAAGAAAGCATCGTCTCCATTGACTCTACAGACGAGATATGTGCCTGTTTGGTTTGGCTTTGTTGACCACACGCTGTAGCGCATGGAGTCGATAGAAACCTCGTCGTTGTTCCACACGAACGAACGGTTTGAGCGGTTGCTATAGCAAAAGCCAGCCGCCAGTTGGTTGCCCTGTTTCACAGTGTTGAACCTTATGCCCGAAGCCGTAAATCCTCCGTCGGGAATGACGTGTGAGAATCGCTCCGATATTTCCAGTTCGGAGAAAGTGATGTTTGTGGCATGCGGAATTAACAGTTCGTCTTCGTCGCTGCACGAAACAAACAGTCCGCCAAGCCCAATCATTATACTATATAATATTTTTTTCATTCGTTTAATTTTTAATTCTTAATTGACTTCGTCGATTGCTGGCTTCACCTTGACTTCGTCTTCCTCTGTCGCGACTCGGGATAGCTCAAGCGAGCTTAACTCTGCGTTCGGTTCGCGCAGCAATTCTTAATTTTTAATTCTTAATTTTCTTACTCCAGTCCCGGATTCTGTTCGATGATATTATTGTGAGACTTGATTTCTGCGTCAGGTATTGGCCAGCAATATTGGTTTGAATTGAAACTTATTTCTGGTTTCAGAGTGTAGATCCAAGGCTTTCCGTTATATTCAAACCTTAGCGAGGCAAACCACGGAGTCTCGTTTTCCATAAAGAGAGTAACGACATATTCCTTGAAAATGACGTCCATCAGCTCACTGTGGTTAGTAACACCTGTCACGGGAGACAATATCGGATTGGTGTAATTATTTCTCATCTCGTTAATTGGTGCCAATGCTCCCGAAATGTCATTAGGATTGGTACGGGCGAGCAGCTCAGCCTTCATCAGATATAGTTCAGCGTAGCGCATAGGATAGGTAGCATACATGTCGTTTATGCCATAGTATCTGCCGCGATGGTATAACTTAGTCATTATGCCGTCCTTTGATGTCTTGTCTCTTGCTTGTGGCGCTTTTGCAGTGCTGTAAGTCAAGTCGTAGCGTGCGTCTTCCTTAATCCATTCCATTGCGGTAGTGTGGAAATTATCATAGTAGTATAAGGCGTAGGAATATATATACTCGCAATAGCTGGTGTAATATAGTTCCTCCATATCACCCAAATAATGTGAGAAAACGTTTTCTTTCGATTCCCATCCGTTGTCGTAAAGCTCTGTCACGTCGTTTTCCATTTGCCATTCACAAGTCTTGTCGGCAAGCAAGTCGTTGACAATCTTCAATGACGAGACATAATCGCCTTCCCAACCACGCACTAATAGCAATTTTGCGTGCATGGCTTTTGCAAATTGCTTGTTCACTCTGTGGGCAGATGTGTAGTCGGGCGCATATTCCTCCGCATACATTAAGTCATCGAGTATATATTGATAGCTTTCTCCTACGGTTGCCCTTTCTACCATAAGGTTTGACAGTTCTGCAACTTCACTCCTGTAGATTATTCCATAAGGAGAGTCTGCCTTGTCGAACCAGTGGGCAAAAAGCCACATTAGCTCAAGGTTTGCATATCCTCTCATTCCACGGGCTTCGGCTATCAAGGCTTGCTTTTCTTCGGCAGACGTGAAGCACGAGTCGTCAAGTTTCTCTATTCCGCCTATGGCGAAATTGCAAGCGTCGATCACTCCATATAGTTCTTGCCATATCGAGGAGATGATATAATGGTCACTCGTCTGGGTATATCCCATGTCGTACATCTCGTCATCATAGTCCCAAAATCCCGCCATGCAGTGAAGTGAACCGTAAATGTAACCGCCAAGGGTAGTACATTCTTCATATTTTCCATACATACCGTTTATGGCATTAGTTGCACTCTTCGAGTCAACAATGGCATTGTCGGTAATGTAGGAGTGCTTTGGAGATTCTGTGAGATAATCGTCACATGAACTGACCATAAGAATGCCAATAATTGCAGTAACTAATATTCTATTTTTCATAATCATCTACACTTAATTTATTGTCAGTTTCAAACCAATGTTGTAAGTTCTGGCTGCTGGATATGAACTGTAGTCTGTTCCATATCCATACAAAGCAGAATAGTCAGTAGCGAAGTTGCCTTGTGGGTCCATGCCTGGGTATTTTGTCACGGTGAACAGGTTGGTTGCCTGGAAGGTCAGCTCTATGCCCTTGACGACGCTCTTTCTAAACCATTCGCTCGGTAGTTTGTACGATAGGTTCAGCGAGGTCAGACGCAGATAGGAGGCATTGTGGAGCCACTTGTTCGTGAATACGTTGTTTTGTCCTATTCCATAGTGAGTTGCAACGGGATATTTTGCATCAGCTCCAACCATTGTCCAGCTGTCATTCACGAGCGTTAGTGTGTTATAGACATCCGTACGGCCAAAAGTGTAGTATTCGTCCAGCCAGAATCTCTTGCCTCCCAACGAATAAGTGAAATTAAAATTCAGCATTATTCCTTTCCAATACAAGGTTGACCCCAGTCCTCCGAATACGTCCGGGTTGCTATTGCCAATGTATGTACGGTCTCCGTCGGCTGTAATCTTCCCGTCGCCGTCCAAGTCCACGACATAAATGTCTCCCGCTCCTTCCGAGAATGACGATACTCTGTAATTTGTTTGTTTGCCGGTTTCTGGGTCAATAGGTTTGATAGCCCATACCTCTTCGCCGTTCTCGAAAAGTCTTCCCGCTTCAACATATCCATAGAATCTGCCAAGTTCTCCACCTTCCTCTAACTTGTATTTGTCAGAGGCGGCTCCACCAAGATACGTCTCAACGCCGTTGAGCTTTTCTAACACGCCCTTGTTGTGCGACGCATTAAAATTAACCTGCCACGTTAGGTCTCTTGTCTTCAAGATGTCAACGGTAATGTCAAATTCGACACCCGTGTTGCTTATCGCTCCAATGTTTTGTGGAATGGCGCTAAACCCAGAAGAAAGCGGAACAGGACGTGTCGTGATGAGGTTATCGACATATTTGCGATACCATCCAAACGAGCCTCTGATGCGGTCGTTAAGGAATCCATAGTCAAGGGCAATGTCTGTCTGGCTTTGTGACTCCCATTCCAATGTGTTGTTTCCCAACGAAACAGGATACATTCCCGGCTCACCTTCAAACACGTTTGTGCCAACATATCCTACATAGTCATAATAACCCAGATTTTGTGAGCCTGTAATGCCGAATGATGTTCGTAGTTTCAGATAGCTTACAAAATCCCTTACAGGCTTCATGAAGTCCTCCTCTGATATTATCCAGGCACAAGCGGCAGATGGGAAATATCCCCATCGACTATTCTTGCCGAAGCGTGACGAGCCGTCAGCGCGGAATGTTCCAGTCAGCAGATAGCGGTTGTCGTATTTGTACTGAAGACGTGCGAATACCGACACCAATGAGGCTGCGTTTTTGTAACTATCCATCTCGCTCATCTCCGCCGCACTGCCAAGGTTCGTCAGTACGTCATCATCCGGATAGTTTGTCCCCTTGGCCATGAGAGACTCTTCTGATGTCCGCTCGACGGAATGGCCAATCATCGCCTGAATGTCATGTTTGTCAAAAGTCTTGAAGAATGTGAGAAGGTTGTCCCAAATGATGGTGTAGTGTTGTCTGTTCGACTCTGTTCCCTCATTCACTTCGCCCTCGTACGATCTGCGTGTGAACTTCTCCGATTTCACGTCAATATATTGTGCGTTCAGTGTTGTCCTATATTTTAAGAATGGGAAAATGTTGTATTCAAGGAAGCCTGAAGCGTTGATGTTGCGTGAGTTGCTGTAGTTCTTGTTGAGTAATTCAACAAGAGGATTCTTTGAATAGTAGTCAATCAGATTTATTGAACCGTCTTCGGCGTATGCAGGATAGTCAGGACGCATGTTGATGATGGTCTCAATCATTCCGTCTTTATTGTTTGCACAACGCATCGAAGCATCCATGTTCATGCCGAACTTAAATTTTTCTGACACTATCGACTCAAAGTTGAAACGCCCGCCGAAATAGCGTGAGTCGCTTCCTTTGACAATGCCGTCTTGTTCCTTGTAGTTTATTGATGCGTAATAGGAGTTTTGTTGTGAACCGCCGCGTATCGATACGCTGTAGTCTTGTACGGCAGCCTTTTGGGTCATCATGTCCCAATAGT
Organism: Prevotella sp.; assembly: GCA_051878735.1. GTDB lineage: Bacteria > Bacteroidota > Bacteroidia > Bacteroidales > Bacteroidaceae > Prevotella. The sequence continues at coordinate 24,297 of JBJEKR010000145.1, forward strand.
CGTCGTTGCCGTCGTAGTAGGCATTTGGCAGCCAAAGGTCGTCTATGTCTGTCATGTCCCATTGGCTGGTGCCAATTTGATTGAACTTGCTGACATCCATCCATTTCTTGTTGTAATATGTCAGTGAGCCTTCGCGAAAAGCCTCCAGCATGTTTGCCTTCTTTGAATAGGCAATATACTCTTCGGGACTTAGCGTCCTCATCTTATTTGCGTCGATGTTCTGCCAGCCATAGCGTGCGCTGAACTCAATCGTAGGCCTCATGCCCTCGGCACCTGACTTCGTGGTGACGATAACCACGCCGTTGGCGGCGCGCGAGCCATAAATGGCAGTGGCTGAGGCGTCTTTCAGTATGTCAATGCTCTGCACGTCGTTGAGATTTAGGTTGTAGAGCGTGTTGCTAACGTCGCCACTTATGCCCGATGAATATTGTGGCACTCCGTCTATTACCCACAGCGGCTGACCGTCGCCCGAGATTGACGACTGACCGCGTATTACTACCGAGACGGGTGATGTAGGCGAGGCATTTGATACCATGACATTCACGCCGGCGGCACGCCCTTGCAACATTCCTGCAATGTTGGCCGTCATTGGTGCGCTCTCGATGTCCTTCTCTGAAAGACGTGAAACCGACCCCGTCAGGTCCTTTGCCTTTGCCGTGCCGTAGCCGATTACTACCACCTCGTCGAGAGCCTTTCTGTCTTCAGTCATCGTAATCACGATGTTGCTTAGATTCTTGCGTCCGTTTACGTAGTATGTGGCGTTTTCCATTCCGAGGAACGACACTTCGAGGGTCTCGCCCTTTCCCTTGTCCAGTTCCATGACGAAACGTCCGTTTACGTCAGTGATGGTGCCGACATTGCCGTCGTCGGCAAGCTTGATTGTAGCTCCGGGAATGGCATCACCATTTTCGTCAATCACTCGTCCGCTGACTTTCACCTTGCTGGCTTCGCTGTCTGTCGTCGTACTTGTCTTGTTGGCTTTCGTTGCTTTTACCGTGTAGATCTTTCCGTGTGACGAATAGGTCACGGGCAGACCTTTAAGCACTTGCTTCAGTGCCTCCTCAATGTTGTTGGCATTAACTCGTGCGCTCACTTTGTAAGTTCCCAAGTCTTCGTAGGAGAAGACGATTTTTGTAGAGAACTTTTCTTCCAACTGTTTCAGAACGCTTGTCAGCGACTGACCGTTAATCACTCTCTCATACTTCACGTTGCTGCCTTGGGCGAACGCGCCTGACGGCATTATGCCAGGCAGAAGCATTACAAAGAATGACAGGACAAAGAGTTTTTTCTTGCTCATTTCACTCTCATTTTTTATTGGTTATTACTGTAGGGAATAAAAACCCCATTTACTCAATTCATACACATATATGATGAACTAAATCTAAATCGGGCACCCCAAAATCCATAAAAAATGATAGTTTTTCAAGAGAATAAGGGTATTTTCTTCAAAATAATTCGCGAAAATCTTATAGGTTGTTATTCCTACACTTATTTCTGCTGGGAGTGTGGGCGTCTCGCCCGCACCTCGCTTACAAGGTAATGTCATCAAGAAGTTTATTTGCTGGACAGTGCGCAAGGTGCGGGCGAGACGCCCACACCCCCAGTCGTTGGCGCAGATATAAAGAGAATTTCATCGAGCTCACGTTATTTTATGATTAGCGTATTGTCTTCAAGGGATATTTCAAGGTCTGACGATTCGGTGAACAGTCGGATGACGTCCTCTATGCTGTCGTTCTTGTTGAACATGAAATGAAAATGAAGGTCAAGAAGTGACGACTTGTCGCACACCACGCTGACGTTGTACCATGCCCCTATTTGATGCAGAATGGTGCGCAGCGTTGCATTGTCGAAATACATTAGGCCTTCGCGCCAACTGGTGAAGTCTTTCGGGTTGACGTTAGCCACCACCAGTCGCCCTTCTGCCAGCCTTGCGTCCTGATTAGGGCTTATTGTCACCTTATTTATATTAGAGGCAACCTCAACGGAGCCTTCCACAAGTGTTACGTGAATGTCGTCGGCATCGTAGCAGCGCACGTTGAACTCCGTGCCGAGCACTCGTGTCGTCACATTGTCGGTCTTGATTATAAACGGACGCTTCTTGTCGTGGCTTACCTTGAAGTAGCCCTCGCCTTTTAGGTTGACGCGTCGCGTCTTGCCGTCGAAGGCTTCGTCGTATGTCAAGGTGCTCTTGGCGTTGAGGCACACTTTGGTGCCGTCGGGCAGTACGAGGTCTTTCGTCGCCCCTGTTGGCACTTCTATTGTCTTCAGTTTGCGACTGCCTGATTTCATCGGCTTTGCCACTACGCCGTCGAGACTTGTTCCTTCCTCCTGGCTGTCCAAAAAAACAGTTTCCTTTTCTTCCTCGCCCATAATGTCAGCAGGATAGTTGAGTCTCACCATAATTATCAGCAGAGCTACGGCAGCCGCAGCAGCCAACGCCTTCCATGCCATGCCCAGTGTCATGGCGTGTCGCCTTTGCGTACCTTTCGGTGCGTTCTTTTTTTCGAAGTCTGCCCAGGCGGCATCAATGTCTGGCATTGTTCCCATTGCCCTGTTGGCCGCCTCGTCGAGGTCGTGAATGTCGTCCCATGCCCTCTGCCCTTCTTCGGTGTCGAGTAGAGCCAATGTTTCGTCGTCGGTCAGTTCCTCCCTTCCTTCGAAGGCGTCGAGAATCTTATCTATTTCCTTATTGTTGTCGTTCATTATCTTTCTTTTGATTTCGATATTAATATCAACAAGTAACGTTTTAGGGTACTGTGAATAAGAGGTTTTTCTCGTTATTTAACTTTATGTAACTAAGGGTCAGTGCTTTTGAACTTCTGCCGGAGGAAGCTGAGGGCTTGCATGATGTGTTTCTTAACGGCACTCTCGCTGATGCCGAACTCGCCAGCTGCCTCTCGATATTTCTTGCGTTCCACGTAGCATGCCTTTACAATCTGTCGCGTGCGCAGTGGTAGGCAGTTAAGTGATGCCATTATCTCTTCCATTTTCCGCTCCCTCTCCATTAGCAACATGTCGGAGTCGCAGGCTTTGTCCTGCTGGTGAAGTTCCAGTTTGGCGTATTTGTTGTGCAGCTGTTGTTTCCTGAGATGTTCGAGACATGCGTTTCTGACTACCACATACAGGTAAGATTCGGCGTTGCTGAAATCAATGGAATTCTCCCTCATTCTATTCAGCACCCTCTCGAACGAGTCGGACACGGCATCTCTGCTCGCCTCTTCGTCGCGCAGTAGGCGCAAGGCAAGGAAATACGCCTTCTGATAGTTAGCGCGAAAGAATGACTCGAATTTGCCGTGTTCCATTTAGCTGGCAAAGTTAGTGTAAATCGAAGACAATACAAAATAAAAGTCACAAAACTTTTATTTTTATTGTTGAGATGCAGCCTAACTTATCTAAAGTTACTGCAAAAAATCGATTTAGCGAAGGAAAAGAGAATAAATTATCTTTTCTGAGCGTGAGATTTTTATTTTAAATCGAAGACAATACAAAATTAAAAAGGAACTTTTGATTTTTCTTGTTGATATGCTGCCAAACTTATAAAAGGTTAGTGTAAAATCCAGTTTCCATATATTTCGGGGAATGTAGGCAACAGAGGCAGAATATAATCGCCAACAACCTGTATAATAGTTCTTCGCAGTCTCATAAGTTTATGTTTCACAGCGCGAAACATAACTTCCTAAAGCTATTTGGAACAATTAGAATGACTATTGTGACTGATGGTGTAGCAATGGTAGTGTGGCGTCTCGCCTGCACCTTGCCAGTGAGGTAATATCCCACTTGCGCTGATTTGAGATTGATGGTGCGCTGGGTGCGGGCGAGACGCCACACTCCCAGTCGGCAGCAATATGAAAAAATATTGCTTAGAAGAAATTTCCTTAATTTCTTTAACTTCCCTTATTTCCAAAAGTTGAATTATATGATAGATAATATTGGAAAGCATGAAATAAAGGGTCGCCTATGGTGCGTGTATGTCGCCATAGGCGGCTTGTTGGCTGAGGACTGCTATGTGGGAATGGAACTTTAGATTCCTTCCACTACCTTGCAGACGTCAGCAAAGATTTCTTCGAGGATGCCATAGCTCTTTACGTAGTGGTGCAGGCCTTCGGCTTTGTACCAGTCGATAAGGGGAGCGGTTTGGGTGTTATATACGGCGAGGCGTTTGTTTATTGTTTCCTCGTTGTCGTCAGAACGTCCCTGCTCCTTGCCGCGGTTAAGCAGGCGAGCCATGAGAACGTCCTCAGGGGCGTAAAGCTCTATCATGGCGGCTATGGTGTGGCCTCGCTCGGCAAGCATCTTCTTCAGAGCCTCTGCCTGTGGTATGGTGCGTGGGAATCCGTCGAAGATGACGCCTTTGTGGTCCTTGCCAAAACTGTCATAGACGCTGGCAAGAATATCAATCATCAGCTCGTCGGGAATGAGCTGTCCTTTGTCGATGTAAGCCTTTGCCGTCTTGCCCAGTTCTGTGTCGTTCTTGATTTCGTTTCGCAACACGTCGCCGGTGGAGATGTGTCCGAAACCATACTTCTTAATCATCAGTTCGCTCTGTGTTCCCTTGCCGGAACCTGGAGCACCGAAAATTACGATATTCTTCATATTTCTATATTATTTATTAATGTGTTTAAGTTTCGCATGTAACAAACCGCAGTCTGCCCCTACAATGGGGAGTCGCATGTACGTGCGAAAGTTTAGTTAATGTATTTCTTCACTCTCCTTTCAACACGTATATATCCTTTAGCCCTCTCGCCTGTTGGTCGTAGTCGAGACCGTAGCCGAGAATGAAGTCGTTAGGAATGTTGAAAGCGACGTACTTGATGTCGAGGTCGGTCTTCAGACGGTCGGGCTTCAGCAGCAGGGTGCAGATGTGAACCGACTCTGGATTGCGCGTGCCAATGCTCTCTATCATCTGCTTCATGGTCAGACCGCTCTCCACGATGTCCTCGACAATGACTACCGTTCTGCCACTGAGGCTCTCGTTGATGCCTATCACCTCCTTGACCTTTCCCGTTGAGGTGGTGCCTTGGTAGCTTGCCAGCTTGACGAAAGAAATCTCGCATGGTATGGTCATCTCGCGCATCAGGTCGGCTGCGAAGATGAACGAGCCGTTGAGCACTGCCAAGAATAGTGGATTCTTGCCTTCCATGTCGCTGCTGAGCTGTTGGGCAAGTGCCCTTACACGTACCTTGATTTCTGCCTCGCTAATCATAGGAACGAACTCCTTATCGTTGATTTTTATCGAATTCATACTATGTTTTTATTAAATTTGGCGCAAAATTACAAAAAAACTTTCAAAGAATGGCATTGTTTAGCATTAATTTTGTATTTTTGCACGTATGAAAATATTTACGAGCGCTCAAATTCATGAGCTGGACAAATACACAATAGACAACGAGCCGATAAAGTCTATCGACTTAATGGAGCGTGCGGCGGAGTCCTTGGCCAATGTCATTGCCACAGTGGCGTTCAGTCGGGACACGAGGATAGTAGTCTTTGCGGGACCAGGCAACAACGGTGGCGACGCCCTTGCCGTGGCACGAATGTTGGCTGAGGAGGAATACGACGTGGCGGTGTGGCTCTTCAACACCACTGGCCGACTGTCGCCCGATTGCAGGACCAATCGTGACAGGCTGAGGGAAGTGAAGGGACTGAGGTCGTTCGCAGTGGTCACCGACGAGTTCGACCCACCAGTGCTCGATGCCGACACCGTGGTGGTGGATGGACTGTTCGGCTCGGGACTCAACAAACCGCTGACGGGAGGCTTTGCGTCGCTTGTGAAGTACATCAACGCATCGCCGGCAAAGGTCGTGAGCATAGACATCCCGTCAGGACTGATGACCGAGAGCAATGAGTACAATGTAAGGGCAAACATTATTCGTGCCGACGTTACGCTTACCCTGCAGCAGCCGAAGCTGGCGTTTCTCTTCGCCGAGAACCAGCAGTATGTAGGCAAGGTGAGGGTGCTTGACATCGGCATAAGTCCCGAAGGCATTGCCGCCACCGATGCGCACTTCGTGATGCTTGACCATGACGACATCGCGAGACGTATGTTGGAGCGCGACGACTTTGCCCACAAGGGTATGATGGGACATGCCTTGCTGATAGCGGGCAGCCGAGGAATGGCCGGGGCGGCAATGCTTGCGGCAAGGGCTTGCCTGAGGTCGGGCGTGGGAAAACTGACGGTACACACTCCGGGTGTCAACGTGCTGCCGATGCAGATAGGCGTGCCGGAGGCTGTGATTGACCCTGACGGTAACGACGACATCGTCACACAGGCCGTAAGTACCGAGAAATACCAGGCCGTGGGTATAGGTCCTGGCGTAGGCACCAACGAGATGACTGCCATAGCCCTGATAGGGCAGATGCGGCGCACCCAGTGCCCGATGGTGGTTGATGCCGACGCCATAAACATTCTTGCCTCCCACAAGGCATGGATGCAGCAGCTGCCAACAGGAATAGTGATGACTCCTCACGTGGGTGAATTCGAACGCCTTGAAGGCACTTCGTCAGACAGCTACGAAAGGCTCTCAAAGGCTATGGTGCTGGCCGACCGACAGCAGGCATACATAGTGTTGAAGGGTCACTATACTGCCATCGTGACACCAGGGGGAAGGGTTTATTTCTGTCCCACGGGCAACTCCGGCATGGCTACGGCGGGCAGCGGCGACGTGCTGACAGGCATACTTACCGCACTGCTTGCAAGGGGCTACCAACCAGGCGACGCCTGTATGGTGGGTACTTACCTGCATGGCCTTGCTGGTGACATTGCCGCCGCGGAGTTGGGACGTGAAAGTCTTACTGCCAGCGACATCATCAACTGTCTGCCGAAAGCGTTTGTGGAAATTAAGAGTTAAAGCCCCCTCCGGCTCCCCCAAGGGGAGGGATGAATTAAGAATTAAAGCCCCCTCCAGCTCCCCCAAGGGGGAGAGATGAATTAAGAGTTAAGAATTAAAAATTAAGAAACGAAGTTCGACGAAGTCAATTAAGAGTTGAGAATGGATGAAGTCAATGAAAAAGACAAAATATAATAGTATGAAAAAGACATTGTTTATAGGAATGTTGCTTGCTTCGACAACAGCATTTTGCCAGACACAAATAAGCGACTATACTCCAGGGATAACTCCCGAGGGAGCGGTATATTTCCTGCCAAAGACTGCCGTAAGGGTGGCGGTAAAGGTGGAGAAGACGACAAAGACTCCTGGAGAGTTCTGCAAATATGCCGAACGATACCTGAAACTCAACGGGGTGCAGCGCAATGTGGAGGTTAGCCACCGCATTGTAGGATGCAACGTAACGCCTTATGGCGTGGCTGACAAGAATAAGGCTTACGCCGTGAAGTTCAATGCCAAGACGGTGGCATGCAACATCAGACTTTCTGACGATGGACGGCTCGTGGCCATCAACACCGATCCGTCTGCCGAACCGACATTCACGTCGTTTCAGCCTGCTCCAAAGCCCAACGCTGTCAATCCGCGTGACTACATGAGCGAGGAGATTCTTGCAGCGGGTAGCACAGCGAAGATGGCTGAACTGACGGCACGCGAGATATACGACATTCGCGAGAGCAAGAACGCGCTGAACCGTGGCGAGGCTGACTTTATGCCAAAGGACGGCGAACAGCTGAGAATAATGCTCAACAACCTTAACGTGCAAGATCGCGTACTCACAAGTTTGTTCAGCGGCACCGTTACGAGAGATACCTCAGAGGTGGTGTTCACCATCTGCCCCGAGGGCGATGTGGAGCGACAGGTGCTCTTCCGTCTGTCGCAGCAGTTGGGAGTGGTTGATGCCGACGACCTCGCTGGCTCGCCGTTCTATGTCGATATTAAAGACTTGAAGGCGGTGCCCGAAGTGGTGGTTGACGAGAAAGGCAAGAAGAAAGAGCGTGAGGACGGCATCTATGTGAATGTGCCAGGCAAGCTCTCGTTGTCGATTCTCGACGGCAACGTCACCATTGCCAGCATGGAGTTCCTTGCTGGCCAGTATGGTCACACGGAGCTTCTCAGCGGTGAGCTGTTCAACAAGCGTTACACCACTCGTCTGAAACTCAATCCTGTTACGGGAGGTGTGGAGAAACTCGATGCGGAAATGCCGAAGTAATTAATCCAAGTTTGTAAGGGGAGTTAAGGGAGTTAAGGAAACTTCTTCCTTAACTCCCTTAACTTCCCAAAGTTGTGAAAAAAGTCAATTGTCATCAACGGGCGACTTTATTAACTTTATTGCAGGTATGGAGTTGCCTTTTCTGCATATAATCACGTTGTTCTCTTCAAGAGTGACATTGAGGAAGCTAAGGCTGTTGAGCTTTTCGATGAACTCTGCCAGTCCGCACTCTCTCGAAATCTCGAACGATATAGGATTGGAACTCAGCATCTCGTCGGCTATCTCAATGTTTACGTTATACCATCGTCCCATGTCCTTTGCGAGCGTCAGCAACGGAGTGGTGTCGAAGCAGAACTTTCCCGAGGTCCACATGGTGAGGTTCTCGGCATTGGCGTTCACCAACGACACGACACCGTCTTTCTTTATTGTTGCCATCTGGTTGGGTAGCAATGTCACTCCGTCTTCACCCTTCATGTTGCTGTGAACCATCACCTTACCGCTTTTCAGAACAACAGATGTAGGCATGTCGGCGTATGCCTTCACGTCGAACTCCGTGCCGAGTACGGTGGTGCTTGCGTGTGTTGACTTGACAATGAACGGATGATCTTCGTCGCGTACCACACTGAAGAATGCCTCGCCCTCGAGTTCCACGATGCGCTCGCTGCCATTGAAGTGAACGGGGAATGTTATTTTCGAGTCAGCATTGAGCTTCACTTCCGTTCCGTCGCTTAATACGATGTCGTATGTAGCACCACGAGGCGTCGTTATTGTCTTCTTGGCAGTGTCGAGCACTTTCGCCATGGGAATGGGTTTCACCACAGCCATTTCGTCGTCGATTTCCATCTGATCGTCAAACACTTGCTTGCCAACAGGTTTGATATTCTGGTTGGCGTCGCCTATCATCACCACCCTTGGACCGTTGGTAGCCTCGAAGGCCTTAATTAGTCCGTTTTCGCCTACGTTACATTCTGCATACTGTTGTTTAACGCCTGTGTCCTTGCTGTCACGGTCGTTTACAATGAAAAGATAGGCAGCCGAGACGACGGCGCAAAGTACAATGGCTGCGGCAGCCGAATAGCGAATGATGCTAATCTGCCTTGCCTTCCTTGTCTCAGTCGTCTTTCTTCGTTGTTCGAAGCGCATCCATGCCGCCTCCAGGTCAGGAGCGGCAGCTTCTTGGCGTGTCCTGATGTGGGCATATTCTGATAATAGCCTCTTGTTTTCATGATCAGACATCAGTGTGTCGTCATTAAGGCTCTGTTGGTTATCGTGTGGTTTTTTGTCATTCATATCTTTGTTTCATTCCTGTCGTTTGTCATTCTATCGTTTAACATTGAAGGCTTCCCTCATCATCTTCAGGGCTTTTACAATGTGTTTCTTCACTCCTTCGCGGCTGATTCCCATCATGTCAGCCACTTCGGCGTACTTCTTTCCTTCCATATAGCATTGGTCGAGCACGAATCGAGTCTGTTTCGACATCTTGTCCATCACCCGTTCCAACGTTCTCATTCTTTCTTCATCAAAATCGTCCATCAGTACAGCTTCCTCATTGCTGACGAGAAATGAGCGTGCATATTGTTCCCTGACTCTCGCCTTTTTCATGTAGTCGAGGCTGCGGTGCCTGACGCTTGTCATAAGATAACTGCTGTTGAAGGTGTGCAGGCAAGGGTCGTACTTTTCCCATAGCGAGGCGAAAAGGTCGTCAACTATGTTACGTGCCTCGTCCTCGTCGCCTACAATAGTAAGCGACGCATAATAAAGGTTTACATAGTTTTCTTCGAATAATTGTCTGAATTCCTTTTCTTTCTCTGTCTCTCTTTTGCCCATCTTTATTGATACTACGCAGCTTTCTTACGCATATCGAATACAAAGGTATATGATTCTTTTCAATGCACAAAGGAAACTTTACTTTTTTTATTGTTTTTTATTGTTTTCGTATGGTCGCACCCGACTCGCTTGTCGGGTGCGACGAAAGAGAGAGATTTGTATAATGGTAAAGTCAATTGCTTTCAAGCTCCTTGAGCAGCTTCTCGTAGGCAGTGTCGAAGTTCACCATCGGCATTGCTTTCATCACGCCTGGTGGCAGAGGTTTCTCCTTTGCCTTCTCCTTGGCAATGTTTGCCTGACGCTTCTTTATCCAGCTCACTGCCTTCTTGCGCACGGCAGCATCCTTGCAGTTCTTGCATATTCTGCCTGCCCAGTTGTAGATCAGCATGTCGTCTTCGCCGTACTTCTTGATGTACTTGCTGCAAAACTCGGCATACTGTTTCCAGTTGCCTTGCGCCTCAGCCCATGCGATTTCGATGTTCGTTGCAATCTCGTCAGCCTCCTTCACGTTCCACTTCTTCATCTCTGCCTTGTAGGCGTTCATGCCCTCGGCGTCGAAGGTGCTGCTACCGTCAGTGTTCTTTTTGATGAAAGAGTAGGGATAAGACTTCCATACGAATGTGGCAGTCTGGTTTAGTTTGTCCTTGTCGTACTTTGCCTCGAAGGCTGCCTTGTTGGCCAGCATGTACTGGAATGAGGGTGTCAGTGGCGACTTGTTGTACTTGATGAAAGCCTTGTAGAGACCTTCGTTTGTCAGCATGTCGCTCTCGTTGCCTTTCAGCAGCAACTCAGCCACTTCCGCGCTCTTGGTCTTGTTGTAGGCGCGATCCAGCACGCCAAGGTAGGCAATGAGGAACGACGTGTCGCGCTCGCCGCCGTCGTAGCGCTCGGTCATGGCAGAGAGGCTGTTGCTTCCCAGTCCGTCCTTCACGTTCTTGAGGAATTTATCAACGTCGCTTTCAGCACCTACTATTCGGTTAATCTCCTTGCCATTGGCATCGATGAACAGCAGTGTAGGAAAAGCCTTAACGCCAAACTTGTTTTTCAGGTCAACGCCCTCGCCCTTTTCCATGTCCACCTTCAGCGAGACGAACTCCTTGTTGAAGTAGTCGCCCACTTTCTTCTGTGGAAATACTTTTGAAGAGAGCATCTTGCATGGTCCGCACCAGCTTGTGTAGCAGTCGATGAACAACATTTTCTTCTGCTCCTTTGCCTTGGCAAGAGCCTGTGCGAATGTCCCTTCTTCAAACTTGATGCCCTCGTTGGCCGCCTCTGAGGTCTGCTGGACATCGTTCTGTGCTTTAGTCTGCAAGCAGCCCATTGTCAATAGTGCTGCTGTCAGTGTTACAATTAATCTTTTCATTATTTTTGATTGTATATTGTTATTTTGATGACGTTTCGCATGCCTGTGATATGAGCAACTCGTCAACTGACTACCAACTCAATATCCACTGTTCTGCTTTATCGAACCATTGGAAATGCGAATTTCATACTCAGGCACAGGCATGTTCCAGCATGCTTCCTTGATGGCTCCCAGCACGGTGTCGCCGAGCAGGTTCTTCGTTCTCATCAAGTCCCAGCGGTAGTGTCCCTCGTAGGCCAGTTCGCGGTTGCGCTCACGCAACACCTCCCTTAGGAACGACTCAACGGTGGGGAAGTCACCTGTCGTGTATCGTGCTGGCTTCTTGCCTGTAGGATAAGCCCTTTGATGAACATCATTAAGATGCTGCACCGCCTCACTTGTCACTGAGTTTGATGTGCGTGCCAATGTCTCGGCGTAGGTGAGCTTCATTTCTGCCATGCGAAGGTAGAGAACGTCGTCGTAGTTGCCGCCACTGTACTTCATGGTCGTCTTGTCGTTCTTGTAGTCGGTGGTCGAGCCGGTCCATATAAGATATGTACGTCTCACATCGTCCTCGTCGTAGTTTTGTTCCATTGTCTCCGGCACGTAGTAGCTCGACTTCCTGTACCAGTACTGTCCGTTAGGATAGTTGTCGGTGTAGATGCGGCTTGCCTGGAAGAATATCAGCTCGTTGCTGCGCGTTGTCGGGTCGGGATATGATCCGCTCTGGCTGTATTCGTTGCAAGGGAAGAGAGCTGTGCTGTACTCGTCGCTTGATGTCGAGAAACTGTAGCCGTTGGTGCCTATCACTTCCTTTGCGTAGTTCATTGCGTTCTTCAAGTCCTCCTGATTGTTGGCGTATGTTCCTTTGTAGAGGTACACTCTGCTTAGCAATGCCTTCACCACTGTCTTGTTGGCTCTCACTCTCAGGGCAATGGTTGGCACCTCGTCGGGCAGGTCAGGCAGAGCCTCGTTGAGGTCTTTCAGAATGTGGCTCCAACATTCGGCGTTTGACGAGCGGTTCACCACGTCGTCGGGGCTGTAGCCGTTGTAGGCTTCGGTTCTAATCACTATTCCGTCGCCATTGGCGTTGCCGAGCATGGCTTGATCGCCATATAGGCAGAGCAGGTAAAAGTTGACGTATGCGCGTATGAACTTCGCCTCTGCAATATATTGGCGCTGTAAGCTCTCGTCGAACTTTCCAAACTCGTCAATCTTGTTGATGATGTTGTTGGCATAGTCGATGCAGTTGTAGCCCCATTGCCACATAGAAGCCAGCAATCCGTCGTGTTCCGACGATGTGTATTCGCTCTTCTGAACGGCGAGATAGCCGGTTGCCGTGGAACGAATGCCCACGTTCTCTGTCGTCATGTCGCCCATCTGTATGGTGTATGCGGCGTTGGAGTAGTTGTTCTGGTCCTGTGGAGCTCCGGCATAAAACACGTTCAGTCGAACGTAAGCTCCAAGCAGGGCTGCTTCTGCCGTCTTCTGGTTGTTGTAAACCTTTTCGTCAACGAGCGTATTTTCCGGTGCGTAGTCGAGGTTGCAGCTTGTGGTAAGCGTAGCGGCAAGACATGCACATATTATAGTCTTTTTCATATCGTTCTTTACTTTAAACATACAAATCAAAAACTTGCTTTAACTCCAAACTGGAAGCTGCGCGACTGTGGCATCGTCATGTTGTCGTAACCTGCCGAGAGTGCCGACGAACCGAAGGCGCTAACCTCTGGGTCGAGACCTGAATAGCCTGTGACGGTAAACACGTTCGTCACCGTAGCATGAATCTTCAGCTGATTGAGGAGGCGAGTGTACCTCAGCAGTTTGCGCGGGACGTTATAGGTCAGCGTCACGTTCTTCAAACGCAGATAGGAGTTGTTCTCCAGGAATCGCGTCGTCGTGATTGCTGTGGTATAGTCGCGGTTGCCGATTATCGACGCGTTGCTCAGTTTTGGAATGTCGGTTACCTGACCCGGCATCTGCCACATGTTCAGAATGTCGGTACAGAGGTTGTTGGCATCCTCGCCCGTATAGTTCAGCAAGTTTGCCTTGGTGCTGTTGATCATCTTGCTGCCGAGCGAGAAGTTGAACATGAAGTCAAACTCGAAGTTCTTGTAGGTCAGTGTGTTCGTCATAGAACCATAGAAGTCGGGCAGAGCCACGCCGCAGACGAACTTGTTGTTTTGCGAGTTGGCGTAGTCGGCGGCTGGTGGAGTAGTGGAGATGGTGCCGTCCTTGTATTCCCAGAGAGGGTCGCCGGTTTGCGGGTCAACGCCCACCCACTTGTGCAGATACCACTGTGCCACGGGCTTGCCTTCCTCGTAGTATTTGTATGAACTGTTTGCTTGGTCGAGCTGGTTGCCCTCGAAATTCAGCTTCAGTATCTTGTTCGTCGCGCGTGAGATGTTGAGTATCGTCTGCCACTGGAAGTCGGTGTTGGCGACGTTTGTCGTTATCAATTGCACGTCGATACCTTGATTGCTCATGTCGGCGATGTTCTGGTTCTCCTTTGTGTAGCCAGTGTAGTATGGTAAGTCTGACGAGAAGAGCATGTTGGTGGTCTTCTTGTAGTAGTAGTCGATGGTCAGCTTCACGCGGTTCTTGAACATTTCGAGGTCGAGGCCGGCATCGTAGGTGATGGTCTTTTCCCACTTTAGGTTCTCGTTGCCTGGCTGCGACATCTGTAGGTAGTTCTTTCCTCCGTAGGTCGTCAGCGTATTCAGACTGTAAACCGCCTGTGCTCCATAGTAGCTGTTGTTGCCGTCCTTGCTCGACATACCGACAGAGCCACGCAGCTTCATCTCGTTGATGAAGGGCAGGTTGTCCTTTATGAAGCTCTCGTTAGACAAGCGCCAACCGAGCGATACCGATGGTGTGCTGAGATAGCGGTGGTTGCGGTTGAAGCGCGACGAGCCGTCAAGTCGATAGGTAAGACCAAGCATGTAGGTGTGCTTGTATTGGTAGTTCAAGCGTGCAAAGGCAGAGAAGAGTGCATATCTCTGCATGTATGCTGCCGTCACTCGCTTTGTCTGTGCCGCTCCAACTCCCACAAGGTCGGGACTGAAGAAGTTTGAGCCTGCCACGGAGTTGATGCGCTCCTTGGTGTATTCGTAGCTCTGTCCCAGAATGCCTTGGAAGAAATGGTCGTCGGCAAACGTCTTGTTGATGGTCAGCAGGTTGTTTACCACCACCTTATAGTTGTTCTTTGTTGTTTCCTGTGCCTGATTGCCCACAACGCCAGTGAGATATTCGGGCAGTTCGCCCTTTCTGATGTTCGAGAAGGTGTTGTAGATGTCGGTTCCCACCTCGCTGCGCAGTGAAAGCCATGAGAGTGGTCGCCATTCGAGGTAGGCGTTGCCTATTATTCGTGTGTCTTCTGAATATTCGTCGTTGATATAAGCCATTGCCACGGGGTTGTAGGCATCTGCCGCACCCTTGGTGTTTAGGGCATAGCCGTAATAGTAGTCGTCTGTGGTATCGTCGTAGATTGGAAGGTTCGATGCTTTTCTTATGGCTGCCGAATAGATTGAGCTGGCTGCCAAGGCATTGTTGTTCAGCTGGTTGAGCGATACGCTCACTCCTGCGCTCCATTTCGGAGAGAGTTTGGTGTTGAGGTTCAGACGAGCCGACATGGTCTGCATGTCGTTGTTAATGATGTACGACTGGTTGTTGTCATACGACACGCTGAGGAAATAGTCGGTGGCATCGGAGCCTCCAGATATTGAGGCTTTAGCGCCGTGGCTCACTGCCGTTCGTGTCACTGCGTCTATCCAGTCGGTATTGTAGCCTGAGGGGAATTTTCCCTTAGGATAGTAGAGTGAGTAGAACTGGCTGTACTGGTCGCCGTTGAGCAGGTCAAGCTTTCCCACGGGGTTGTCGATGCTCATGGTGTAGCCAACGTTGACCTTCGTCCTGCCTCTGACTCCCTTCTTTGTCGTGATGAGGATAACGCCTGCCGCACCGCGCGAGCCGTATATGGCAGTGGCGAAGGCATCCTTTAGTATCTCTATCGACTCGATGTCGTCGGGATTGATGTTTGCCAATGGGTTTTTCTCAAACGAGTTGTTCAGGTCGATGTTGTAAGTCAGTGAGCCGCCGCCAGTCTGCATACCTCCCATTCCTATGGCAGCGATGCTACCGCCAGTGGTTCCCACGGAGTTCGATTCGCGGTCGGTGCCGAACATCGGCACTCCATCGATGACGTAGAGAGGGTTGTTGTCGCCCATAATGGAGCTGATGCCTCTGATGGTCAGCACGTTTGCAGCGCCGAGAGCACCTGACGAGTTTGACATGTAGAGTCCTGGAACACGTCCCTGAAGCATCTTGTCTATCGACTCGAACGAGACGTTTTCCTTTGGTATAACGGAAGACACCGATCCCGTCAAGTCGCGTCGTTCCTGTCGGCTGTATCCCACGACGACGAGGTCGGCCATCTTCATCTCTTTGCTTTCGCTAAGCACGATGTCGATAACCGATTTCGTACCGGTTCTCACGGTCTGTTTCTCGTATCCCACCATAGAGAATACGAGTTGCGCCTTTGGGGCAACATTGATTTTGTAGGTTCCATCGTCGGCAGTTATTGCGGCCTTGTTTGTTCCCTTTATCGACACTGACACGTATGGCAGAGGGTTTCCGTTTTCGTCAACCACCTTACCTGTCACCTCACGATTTTGGGCTTGCAGCTTCAGTGTGCACGTCAGCATCACGGCGAGGAGCAAAAGAATCTTTGTCTTCATAGTTGTTTTAAAATTGTAGTGGTGTATATAGCTGTTTTTTTACTATTTCTATTGTCAATAGAACACAAAATGGTCTGTTGAATTGCCGCTAAGCATGGCCATAGCGCAATGCCGCGGCAATTCAACATAAAAAAGTACTTCAATTAATTAACCTCGATTATTTTATCAGCTTGACCCAAGTGTCGGTCATCTTCACGTCGGCATCGCCAAATGGGTATGCGTAATTGCCGGCTGTTGTGGTGTTGAAGCCACCGAAGAGCCATGCTGCGTTGCCCATAGCTGCACCGGCAGAGTTGCGACGAGCGTCGAAGCCTGCTGGAGCTGCAATCTCTTCCCAGTTGACACCGTCGGTAGAACGGAAGATCTTGTTTGACAGTTCGCGGTTCTCGCCGTCGAATGTCTCGCCGCCGAACATCAGAACAACGTCATCAGTGGCAATAACCTTTGCGTTGTAGAGGTTTGGCATAGCGGTGCTCTCGCCCTCGAGTTTCCATTCAACACCATCGGCAGAAGAGTAAATCTTCTTGCACATGAAGTCGGCGTTAAGGAAGCTCTTGAATCCGCCAATGCTCCACAGCTTATTCTTGAAGGTGAAGAAAGCGTCGGCTGTACGTGTGGTCACGTCGCACTCTTCGTCGTCAGATGTTGTTGCAACACCGGTCCAGTCCTTGCCGTTTGTGGTGTATTGGTAAGCCCTTGCACCTTGGCACATGCCGAAGGAGTAAGAATAGCCACTCTTAATGAACAACTTGTTGCCAAGCACTGCCGTGCTTACGAATGTGTAGCGCATGTTGTTGTAAACCGTAGTTTCATAGCCGTTGGCGTATGTAAGCTTGCCGCCTATCGTGTCGCACTTGAATGTCTCGCCATCGCTTGTAGAGAACGAGCGCCATCCTGGTATGAATGGAGTAGGTCCAAACCAGCCGCTTTCAATATTGGCTTCGTTGCCATATTTGTCCTTGCCCAAGGTGCGCGAACCACCAAGAACATAGAGCTTGCCATTGAAGACCTGGAGACGTGTACCCTCGCCACCGATTACATACTCTGTCTGACCCTCAGGCAGTGTCACGCCAGTAGCGTCGGTCTTGTATTCAACCTCTGTCCAGTTGAGTCCGTTGTCGGAAGTGAACAGCTGGTAGTTCTCGTTCTCGCCGCTAACAGATGTAACGAAGGCATAGAACTTGTCGTTGAACACTGTAACGTCGTAATCAACAATGCCAGAAGGCATGCCACTCAGCATTGAACTCTTCTTGATCATGTCGTCACCGCTTGCCGTTGTGGCCTTAACCACCTTAAGAGTGTAGGAAACAACCTGTCCAATCTCGTCCTTTACGGTCAGTGTGATGGAAGAAGTGGCGTCAACCTCGATGCCGTCAGCGCCAATGGCCTCTGTGCCAACATAAACTGTGCCGCCGATGGTAGCTGTGGCCTTCACGATGGTCTTCTTCAGTGTAGCGTCGATTACGTCCCAATCAACGCTGTCGTTGGTGTTCTCGATTGTAAGTGTAGCCTGGTCAATAATGCAGTTGTATGACTTGGGGCTACCCTCTGGAGTCACTGTTACGCCTGTGATGCCAATTGCTGGCTTGGCGTCGTCGCTGTCAGAGCACGACACGAATGTTGCTGTCAGCAGAGCTGCAACAAACATAAATGCAAACTTTTTCATTTTTCTCTCTTTTTTTTAAAAACTATTATACCTGTGTTATATAAGTTCAATCGAATGGCGCACTTGGTGCAGTCTTGTCGCGCCGTGTCTTACATTGCTCCCATCATTCCCATACCCATGCTGATGGACTTCTTCGGAGCTTCCACCTTCTTTCCGGCAAGGCAGTCCTCTATGGCCTCCTTGATCTTCTCGCCGCGCAGATGCTTGCGGTAGATGTTGCCGTCCTTGTCGATGAGCAGTATGAATGGTATGCCGCTGAACTGGTAGGTGTTCATCGCTTCCTTGCCCGAGTCTGGTGTCCAGCCCTGCTTCCAAGGCATGGCCTCTTCCTTCAAAGCCTTTGTCCAGGCATCTTTCTTCGCATCGATGGAAACGCTGAGGAACTCAACGCCCTTGTCCTTAAATTCCTCGTAGTACTTCTTCAAGTTCGGCACCTCCTGGCGGCATGGTCCGCACCAACTTGCCCAGAAGTCGAGCACGAGCACCTTGCCCTTATATTTGTCGAGCGATGTCGCTTTACCCTTGTCGGTTTGGAAAGCGAAGTCGGGAGCCGGCTTGCCATCCTGCATGCGCTCGCGCTTTTCCTTTGCGTCGGCCTTTGCCGTGCGATAGTCTGCCACCAGCTGGCGTGCCACTTCCGACTGTGTCTCCAACTGTTTCAGAGCAGGCTCGATAACGTCAGCGTTCTTCTCGTCGTTGAGGCGCGACAATGGTGCCAATACGCTTGTGCGGTCGGCATAGTGCTCAACTAAATATCGCATCCATGCCGTGTTGTCGTCGCCGAGGAAATCGTAGAACGACGAAGCAAGGTCATGGCTCTTCTTCTCGTCCTCTATTTTGGCGCGATAGACGTTTTGGCTGGCGGCAATCATTGCCTGATAGTTGCGGTAGGCATAGAAGTTCATGAGGTTCATCACCTCATTTTTCTTGCCTGCGCGTATATATACATAAGGAGGATTCTTCACCTTAATCCTTGCTGTGTCGAGGCCACGGAAGTCGATGCCCATGTCTTCGTCCTCAAGCCACACCTGCACGCTTTGCCAACGACCGCAGTCAACAACGGCAACGCCTGGCTTTTCCACCGGCACTGTAACTTTGTAGGTGTTATCGGCATTAACAGGAACTTCTGCCAAGACCTTCTTGTCCTGTCCGTCGCGCTGATACACCTGTACCTTGAATCCTTCATCTGTGAATTTCACCTTACCTTGGATGGTAATAGATTGCTGTGCGTTTGCCGTCAATGAGAGTGCGGCAAAAGCAAGCGAAAGGAAAATCTTGATTCTTTTCATCTCAAATAATCGTTTTTTTTGTTATTAGTCTTTTATTTCATTAGCGACTGAAAACGGAAATAGGGTACTTCAATAATGCTGTTTTTTTTTTAATGCTGGAGGGAAACGTAAATATCCTTTATCGTTTTTTGCCAAGTTGTAGCGTTGTTTTCGCTTACTAATATTACGTGAGTTTGTTAAGAATTAAGGCCCCCTCCGGCTCCCCAAAGGGAAATTAAGAATTAA
>JBJEKR010000146.1:0-10996 GCA_051878735.1 Prevotella sp.
TTAAGAATTAAGAATCTTATAGAATTAAAAATTAAAAATTAAGAATTAAGAGTGAGATAAACGCAGATAGTGCGCAGCCAACTCTTAATTCTTAATTTTTAATTTTTAATTTTTAATTTTTAATTTAGATTTTCAGTTCCTTGAGCAGTTCGCTAATGCGTTGCATCGTCGTGATGCGCGTGGGAACGAGAGGCAGACGAAGAACGTTCTTTATCATGCCCATCTCGCTAAGAACGCATTTTACGCCTGCGGGATTTCCATCTACGAAGAGAAGACTAAAGAGGTCGGTGAAGCGGTGGTGAATCTTTCTTGCACCTTCATACTCGCCCTTGAACTCAAGGCGAATCATCTTCGAGAACTCTCGTGGAAGAGCGTTTCCTATAACGCTAATTACACCGACGGCTCCACATGAAATCATCGGGAAGGTGAGTGCGTCATCGCCACTTATCACATCGAACGACGATGGCTTGTTCTTTATTATCTCATCCACCTGCTCAAGATTGCCACTTGCCTCCTTAATGGCTACTATGTTCTTGCAGTCGCGGGCAAGGCGAACTGTTGTTGCAGCAGTCATGTTCACGCCTGTGCGCCCTGGCACATTATAAAGCACAACCGGTAGCTTTGTGGCAGCTGAGATTGCCTTGAAGTGCTGATACAATCCTTCTTGAGAAGGCTTGTTGTAATATGGACAAACGCTCAATATGCCATCAATTCCGCTGAAGTCACCATTTTTCAGTTCCTCAACTATCGCAGCCGTATTGTTTCCACCACATCCCATCAGTATAGGCACACGTCCATGGACTGTCGATACTATGGTATCCTTTATTTGCTTCTTCTCCTCTGCCGTGAGACATGGTGTCTCACCTGTTGTTGCAAGAATACAGAAGAAGTCGGCACCATTCTTGAGTTGGTATTCAACTAATTTCGACAATGTAGGATAGTCCACTGAACCATCCTCGCAAAAAGGAGTTATCAGAGCTATTCCAAGCCCCTTGAATATGTTACGTACCATATATATTTTAATATGTATTTCTTAATTCGACCGCAAAATTACACAATAAAATTGATATTATTGCCAGAAAGGCATTTTTTTTTGGTTCTTGCAACAATTTTAGCTATTTTTTTGTTGTTTTGTCACCATAAATACCCTTTTTTGATGCAGTCGAACACCCAAAGAGGCTCAATTGCGACAATGTTTAAAAGCCGCCAAATCCACCACGTGGAGGACGACCACCGCCGAAGTTACCTCCTCGTCCACCCATGCCGGGAGGCGGTCCCTGCATACGGTCGCCGTGTGGTTGACGCATCTGCTCGCGTGCCTGCTTTCCGCCAAATACGTTGAGACGATAGATGGCGTGAACCATGACGTAGTTTGTGATGGAGTTGTATTCCGTATCACTACGCATCATCGAGTTGATGGTTCGTGAAATGTTGCTTTGGTTGTGCAGCAAATCGTAGAATTGCAATGTTAGCGTTAGTGCCTTGCCACGCAGGAAACTCTGCGACAGCTGTACGTTCCAAATCAATTCGTTTGTGTTCATCGAGGCATCGTTGAAACCACGGCGACTGTTCATCGAGAGGTCGGTGGCAAGTGTGGTGCCCCAAGGCAACTGTACGTTGGTATTGAAGCCGTAGGAGAACTGCCAAGTATCGAGGTTCGACTCTGGCTGAAGCTGGTTGCGGGCGTGAGTGTAATTCAACGAACCTGTCAACTCGAACTCAAGCCACGAATTGCGTATTCCAGCAGCTAAACGCTCGCCTATAGACGTAGTGTTAACTGAGTTCTTCTGTGCCGTGGCCGAACGGTTAAGGTTCAGATAGCCAACGCTGTGGTTGTAACCGAAGTCGGTCATGGTGTTCACATAGAATATTCCGAGCGTGTCAAGTGCCGTGTTGAACATGAAGCCCGAATTGATGTTCCAGTTACCGTTTATATTCTCCGGACGGCTAATCTGTCCACCAGTCTCAGGATTATATGTTATCATTCTGCTGACGGAATTTCTTGTAGTGTTGAAGAACACGTTTGCCATAAGCGTACGCTGGTGCTTCTGTATGTAGTTATTGTAGAACAACATCAGGTTGTTGGTGAACGAAGGTTTCAATCCAGGGTTACCCATGGTAATGCTGAGTGGATTGCTGTCATCGACAATGTCGAGCAGGTCTGTCATGTTTGGCTGACTTGTAGAACCCCTATAGTTGAATCGCAACTGGCTGAATGGCGAAATCTTCCAGCGAATGTCAGCCGTTGGAGTCACATTGGTGACATGACGCACCGTATCAGTATTCACACCCTGATAGTGCTGTATGAAGTCGGTTTCCTGTGGTACCACCTTAACGCCTAAGTTAATGGTATAGCTCTTTTGGATGATGCGCAGCATCAACTCCAGATTGTGTATAAAGTTCTTGTATTCAGAATAACGGCTCAGGTCGTCGTCGAGATATGATTCGAGAGGATTTACAAGTCGTCCTATATAGCTGTTCCACTGCCTATACTCTGGTGTGAGCCCACTGAAGAAATCCTCTCCCAGATTACTGAAATCGTAGGTCTGGCGGTCGCTCTTCGAGTAGTCGTACTTGAACATGTATCTAAACTGGAGATAGGTCGATTTGAATATCGGTTCGCTGTAGGTTGCCTCGGCAGAATACGACCAGTTCTTCTGTGGCGTAAGGTTGTAGCGGTTTGTTTGGTAAGTAGAGTCGTTTCCAAGCGCATCCTTTATCTGATAGAGATGCACATTGGTTGTGGAAAGGCTCTTGTTACCACTCTCGGAATAGTTTGCCGTTGCCTTGAGGGTAACGTTACGACCCTTGCTGTTCAGCTTGCGGTTGAACTGCAAGGTTCCACCAACACGCTTCGAGTCGCCGTAGGTTATACCACCATTATTCTGGCTGTTGACGATAAGGCCATTGCTTGCCAATGCGGCGATGCCCTCTGGCGAGAGCGGATTCTGCACGTAAACATAAGGGTCGTCGTTGAATGTCGCTGAAGAACTGATGCTTGTGCCATCGTTCTTTGAATACGAGAATTCAGGACGGAACAAGATGTTTGTCATCGTGTCAGGCATCCATTCAAGTCGCATCTGAGCATTCCAGCTATCACTGCGCGTGTAGTTCTGATTGAGGTTGTTGGAGAAGGACGATGTCTCACTGACAAAATTCTCGGAAGAACCTTTCGATACAACATCGCCGTCCCTGTGGTTCCAGCGCACGCTTCCGTTTATTTTCAGCTTGTCTTTCTGCTCGTAGTTGAAGTTCATACCCAGCATCTTCGAGGCGTTCAGACCATTGCGTCCACCGCCGAAGTTGCCACGACCGCCACCACCGGGGAAGCCCATGTCGTTGGTGTTGTTGGCATTGCCCATGACCATGATGCGCGAGTCGCCCTGGAAGCGTGCAGCCATCGCCTTTGCAGCATAGCGATCACGAGTTCCCGCTGCAAGGTCAAGGTTTGAGAACATTCCCTTGTTCATGCCATGCTTCACTGAGAAGTCGAGCACGGTTTCCTCCTCTCCATCATCTATGCCCGATACTCTGGCAAGGTCGCTTTTCTGGTCGTATGCCTTCACCTTTTCTATAATATATGTAGGAAGATTCTTCATGGCTGTCTGTGTATCTCCTGTCATGAATTCCTTGCCGTCAACAAGTATCTTCTTCACTGTCTTTCCATTATGCGTTATCGTTCCGTCGTCGCCTACAGTCACTCCAGGCAGACGCTTCACGAGTTCCTCAATGGCAGAGCCTTCTGGCGTGCGATAGGCGGCAGCATTGTATTCCAGCGTGTCGCCCTTAGCCTGAACCTTAGCCACGTTGGCAGTGACCGTTGTACCCTTAAGCATGATTGCGTCGGCAGACATGTTTATCTTGCCAAGGGCCACATCCTTGCCTCCACTTACCGTAATGCGCTTGGTGTAGTTCTTGAAGCCTACGCACGACACTCTAAGAATGTATCGTCCGTCGGCAGGAGCTGTAATCTTGAAAACGCCATTCACATTAGTAAGCACACCTTTCACTAAAGTACTGTCTGTTTTCAGTAGTTTAACTGTAGCTTGTGGAAGAGGTTCTTGAGAGTCGCTCTCAACTGTGGTTCCTGTAATGGCACGCTGTGCCAATGCAAACATTGCGGACATTGTGAACGCAAAAAAGAGAAGAAGTCTTTTCATCTGTATAATTGTTGTAATTTTTGTTTGTAAGACGAACACCATTGCAAAAGGTTTAAACACGAAGAAGAAAAAAAACGGGAAAAATGGCTCTCGGAACTGGCAGTGAAGGCATTTCGCCCACTCCAAGCGCAGAAAGCTATCCAAGTTCAATGTGCATTTGCCATACCGACAGGTGCGCTGGAGAGATGTCCAAACACCCTGTAGCATAGTACCATAAGCCACTAAATGAAAAACTCAGAATGCCCATAAAACAAAATGAAGATTGCCTTAGGAATCTATATTTCACGGCGTGAAACATACATTTCACGACGTGCAACGTACATTTCACGGCGTGCAACGTACATTTCACGGCGTGAAATATAACTTTAAAAGTAAGAAATGAATAATAGGATAGACAATAATAAAAGAAAAACAGGCAAAGGCTTGGAAGTTTGAGAAATAATGTGTAACTTTGCGGCAAAACAAAACAAATGAAAAAAGATGGCATGGTATAGCAAGTATCTATCAATATACGAGAAACCTTTCAGCGAAGTTCCCGACGACATTATCGCCTCAACGAGAGAAAGGCTTGCGGCGATGCAGAGCGACGCTCCGTTGGTGTCGGTGGTTGTCATTGCGTACAACGAGGCCATGCGTCTGTCATCATGCCTATGGTCACTGAGCGATTTGAACACTTCATACCCAATAGAAATTATAGGAGTAAACAACAACTCAACTGACGAAACGGAAAAAGTGTATCAGGCCTTCGGCTTAAGGTATTACAACGAAGAGCGCAAAAGTCCTGGATTTGCAAGGCAATGCGGACTTGACAACTCACGAGGGAAATATCATTTCTTCATAGATGCAGACACGTTCTATCCACCACTCTACATCGACACGATGATGAAAAAGCTGCAAAGCTCCAACGTCTCGTGCGTCGGTTCGTTCTGGAGCTATTATCCCGATGAGAACCATTCCATTTTAGGACTAAAGTTGTTTGAGTTGATTCGCGACTCGTTCCTGTTCATTCAGCACTTTAAGCGTCCAGAACTCTGCATACGCGGAATGACGTTTGCCTTTAATGCCGACTATGCACGCAAGGAAAAGATTCGCACGGACATACGCCGAGGCGAAGACGGATCGCTGGCACTGTCGCTGAAAAAATACGGCAGAATAGCGTTCGTTCACAACAGCAAGGCACGACCCGTGACAGGCTACGGCACACTTGGCAACGGTTCATTACTCGCAAGTCTCACATATCGCGCCAAAGTACAACTGAAAGGCATCAGCCGCATTTTCTATAAAAAAGAACATTACGAGGATTCGGAAGATAACCTCATTAAACAATAGGCAATATGGAAAGCAAGCAATACGACTATCTCATTGTTGGAGCGGGACTTTACGGAGCAATGATGGCATGGCGACTGGCAAGCCAAGGCAATAAATGCCTTGTAATTGACAAGCGCAACCACCTCGGTGGCAACATCTATTGCGAGAACATCGAAGGCATAAACGTGCATAAATACGGCGCACACATCTTCCACACTTCCAATAAGAAGGTGTGGGATTTCGTCAACTCCATTGTTCCATTCAACAGATACACCAACTCCCCACTCGCAAAATACCACGGACGACTCTACAATCTGCCCTTCAACATGAACACTTTCGCCCGCATGTGGAACATCACCACACCGGAAGAGGCACGGCGCATCATCGACGAGCAACGACGCGAAGTAGTTGAAAAACTGAACGGACGGGAGCCACAAAACCTTGAGGAGCAGGCGTTGCTGCTTGTGGGCAAGGACATCTATGAGACGCTGATAAAGGAATACACAGAGAAGCAATGGGGACGACATTGCACCGAACTGCCAGCCTTCATCATAAAGCGTCTGCCAATAAGGTTTGTCTATGACAACAACTACTTCAACGACTCTTATCAGGGAATTCCCATCGGCGGCTATAATCTCCTCATTAATGGATTGTTAAAAGACTGTGACACAGCTACTGGCATAGATTTCTTCAAGAAAAGCGAGAAGTTGCCGACAGCAAACCGTAACGACTGGAAAGAGTTGGCTGAGAAACTGGTGTTCACAGGAAAGATAGACGAATACTTCGGCTACCAATATGGCAAGCTCGACTACCGCAGCCTGCGTTTTGAACACGACCTGCACGACGTTCCCAACTATCAAGGCAACGCCGTGGTGAACTATACCGACATGGAAGTGCCCTACACGCGAACCATAGAGCACAAGCACTTCGAAATGTTTGGCGACAAGGTGTATGACATTCCAAAGACCGTTGTGACAAGGGAATACCCACAAGAATGGCACGACGGATTGGAGCCATATTACCCCGTGAACGACAACCGCAACATGGAGCTCTATGCAAAATACAAGTCGCTTGCCGACAACGAGCCAGACGTAATCTTCGGCGGTCGACTGGCGGAATACAAGTATTACGACATGGCTCCGATTGTAGAGAAAATATTAGCTGAATGAAGAACGGGGAATTTCAATAAACTATAATGCATCATGCAACCTAAGATTTCCATAATAATACCAATATACAACGTTGAGAAATACGTCAGAGAGTGTTTGGAGTCGGTGATTAATCAGACGATTGACCATTCACTCGTTGAGTGTATTGTTGTCAACGACTGTACGCCAGACAACTCGATAAAGATTGTGAATGGTGTTGTTGACGAATACAGGAATGGTGGAGGGCAGATGTCCATCACGATATTGAACCACGACGTAAACCGCGGACTTTCTGCAAGCAGGAATACAGGAATGAGGCACGCCAACGGAGAATTTGTGTTTTTTATCGATTCAGACGACTATCTTTTTCCCGATGCCTTAAAAACGCTGATGGATTATCATCTGAGTATGCCTGAAGTTGACCTTATCATCGGAAACAATCATAATGAGTATCTAATGACCAAATGCTATGACATCGACAAGGCAAGAACGATAGTCAATATGAATTATCTTTTTATGGGAAACTGTAAGAAACTTCAAACATGGAATAATTTGATTAGACGCTCTCTATTGACCGAAAATGGCATTGAATTTGTAGATGGAATATTATTTGAAGACAATGTATTTAACTATCAACTATATCCATTGGTAAAAACAGCGATTATCATTCCAGAAGTGACATATTTCTACAGAAAGAATCCCAATGGAATTATCCTCGCGACTCGAAAGGAAAAGGTGGAAAAGTCAGTTAGAGACTATTTGTTAATTTTCAAGTTCTTCATTGAACATTTGCAAGGTTCACTCTATGTAGGCAAAAGCATTGCGACAATTGATTTAGCCATTAAAGGTTTTGACTTTTTTAAAAACAACATACAACGTATAGAGCAGCCAGATATTGCCAAGAATCAATATTATTCATTGTGCAGGCAATTGCTCTCCAAGCACCTTAAAAAACGGAAGGGTGTTCTTGCTCGTGTTGTCGTTGATGTTGGTGTATCCTTTCAATAACTTAACGAGATATAGATGGTTCAGACACAACTATGACAGGATTACTCATGTCTTTAGGCTATTTGCCATAGTTCGGGATAAGGTTTTGAACTTATCATCATCAAATAAGAATCGACAATAACAAATGAAAAGTTAGTGCAAATATGAATAAAAAAATGTCAGACATTAAGATAGACGTAGTATTTCCATGGGTAGATGGAAATGATCTTGATTGGCAGTCATTATTTAACCAATATAAGGGTGTTGGTTCTGCCGACAAGTCAAAATCGCGTTACCGTGATTGGGACAACCTACAATATGTATTCCGTGGCATAGAGGAATTCTGGCCGTGGGTGAACAAGGTGTTCCTTATCACCTGTGGACAAAAGCCGAAATGGCTCAACATTAACTGTGAAAAGCTAAGACTTGTAAATCATACTGATTACATACCAGAAGTATATCTTCCGACATTCAATAGCAATACCATTGAACTAAATCTGCATAGGATAGAGGAACTTAGTGAACATTTCATCTATCTGAACGATGATTTCTTCCCCCTCCGACCAATGAAGCCATCTGACTTCTTTAGAGACGGACTTCCTTGCGATACAGCAGAGCAACAGACGCTGTTAAGCATACACGTGGATGGCGATACGAATTTCCAATATCTTGATTTCACTAACTTAGGTTTGCTCAATGCACATTTCCGCAAACGAGCAGTTACACGTCATCATTTGAAAAATTGGTACGGCCCATATATGGGAATTCACGGAATGTTGCAGGCATTGAGCAAAATCAACCAACACTTTTTTACAGGTTTTGTCATGCATCATTCTGCCCAATCGTTTTTGAAAAGCTCTTTCAAGAAGGTTTGGGAACAATATCCAGAATATCTTGACAAGCATTGCCGAAACAAATTCAGACAGGACACCGATGTCAATCAGTGGCTTATTCGATATTGGCAGTTGGCTGAAAATAATTTCTCTCCATATAATATGAAAAGGCGCAAACTGTTCAGGGTAATACCAGAAAACACAGCAGAGATTATTTCTGCCATTGAGGGACAGCTATATGATATTGTGAGCATTAATGATAGCCCGAGACTTTCGGAAAACGATTTTGAGATAATAAAGCCAAAGATAAACAAGGCTTTAGATGCTTTGCTGCCTAATAAATCATCGTTCGAGATTTGACGAATATGAAAATACTGTTCCTCGTATATCACGGCTTCTCTGACGAGAGCGGAATAAGCAAGAAGATTCACTACCAAGTGAAAGGCTTGCAGCAGAATGGGCATGAAGTCCATCTCTGCTACTACGACTTTGACTCTCGCGGACATCGTTGTCGATATGTTGACGGCAGTGTTATAGCCGACTATGGCAAAGGCAAATTTGCAGCAATGCGTTCAAGAATAAACCTTGGCTGCATATACAGATATTGCGTGGAAAACGGCATTGAATTGGTTTATGCACGCAGCTTTATGAATGCAAGTCCTATTCTTATTCACCTATTTAAACGCCTAAGCAAGAAGGGAATAAAGAGTGTGACAGAGATTCCTACTTATCCATACGATTCCGAATTCAAAGGATATCCGTTGAAATATAAGATACCGCTGTATATTGACATGATTTTCAGAAAGGCACTTGCCGCCAAGATGCAGGCAATAGTCACTTTCTCAAACGAAGAACGTATTTTCGGGAAGAGAACTATTCGCATAAGCAACGGCATTGACCTCGACAGTATTCCACTGCATAATCCGAGGAAACAAGCGGATATACATCTTATTGCCGTGGCAGAGATTCACTATTGGCACGGTTTTGACCGACTTGTTGCAGGAATGGGTGAGTACTATAGGCAGCATCCTAACGGACGGAAGGTGTATTTCCACGTTGTCGGTTGGGAGGATGACAGAGGTACAACGAGCAATGGTTATCTCACAATAGAGCAAACAGCGAAACAACATGGCATTGAGAAATATGTCATTAACCACGGGAAACTCTTCGGAGAGAAACTCGACGAGGTGTTCAACCAATGCGTGTTCGCCATAGGAAGTCTTGGACGCCACAGAAGCGGAATAACAGACATAAAGACGCTAAAGAACCGTGAATATGCCGCACGAGGCATCTCGTTCATCTATTCAGAAAACGACAGCGACTTCGAGGACAAGTCATACATCATTAAAGCCCCCGCCGATGAGTCGCCAATAAACATACAGGACATTATCAATTATATCGACAATAATAACATCAACCCGAAAGACATCAGAAAGACGGTGGAACATCTATCATGGAAATGCCAAATGGGAAAAGTAATCTCAAACATATAACGACATGAACAATCCTAAACTCTCAATAATCATTCCGCTTTACAACTGCGAAAAGTACATCAAGCAATGCCTCGACAGCATTTTTGCGCAAAACTTGGAAAGTTCTGACTTTGAGGTCATCATCGTGGATGACGGCAGCAAGGACAACAGCTTCTCCATAGCGTCAAACTATGCTCAGGAGCACGACAACATACAAATAATAAAGCAAGAAAACCAAGGTGTAGCTTGCACAAGAAACAATGCCCTTTCAAAAGCATCGGGAAACTACATCACTTTTGTGGATGCCGACGACATGTTGGTCAGTGGTAGTGTCAAGACACTGCTCACGACTGCAATCGAAAACAATGCCGAGATAGTGAAAGCCGCTCATGTTGAGGTGAATGAAGATGCAGATAGCAAAGAATATGGCAATGACCAATGCAACAAATCTGTTCAGATAATGACAGGTGAAGACGCAATAGTCAATGTGACACGTCTGAAAGAAGGTTTCTGTTGGGGATATCTTATTTCTCGCAGGTTGATTACAGACAACAATATATCTTTCCCTCCAAAAGTCTCTTTCATGGAAGATTGGGCTTTCATCACCCAAGCAATCCTAAAATGCAAGACATTTGTAAATGCCGACACCTTATTATATTTATATAGGCGCAACTCTTCATCGTGCATGGCAAATGCAACGACTGAGAAAATGCTGCTTGGCTGTCAAGCTATCAATATCGTAGCCAACCTTGCTAAACAAACAACGGGAGAAGTTAAGAAAAAACTGTCAGACAATGTCTGTGTAAACATCAACATCGTTTTGTGGTTCACTATCCACTACCGACAGATATTCAAACGAAGAAAAGAGATAATAAAGGTATTGCTCCGACAGCTGAAACAGATGGAAAAACAATACATACCGGGAAACCTTCAGCTGTTCAAGCTGTTTCCCGATATGTATATTGTCATAAGAAATCTTTTGGCATCGAGGAAATACTGACACAACCCATTGGCAGAATTGATTTTACATGTTCGGTTGGGAAGGCGGGCTGAAAGCCCAACAAGATCATAGCCGTTAGCGGAATTAA
>JBJEKR010000147.1:0-10987 GCA_051878735.1 Prevotella sp.
AAGCGTTCCGTCACGGCTTGCAGCATGTTGCAGATGTTCTGCACCCTGAACCTCACCACCATGCTTCGGTTCTCCACCTTGCTGAAGTCGAGCAGTTGGTTTACGAGGTCGAGCAGACGGTGGGCGTTGCGGTCGATGATTCTCAGGTTGCTGCGCTCAGAGTCAGACAGCGACGCCGTTGTCTTCACCAGTTTCTCCAATGGACCGATGATTAGCGACACTGGAGTGCGAATCTCGTGTGCTATTGTAGTGAAGAACTGTATCTTTGAGTTTCTCACCTCCAGTTCCTTTTCCTCGTTGAGTTTCTGCATCTGTGCCTCGTGCTTCCTGCGTTCCTTTATGATGGTGTAGTGGAAGGCATAGGCAATGAGAGCCACGACAATGAACACATACAGCAGTTTTGCCGGGAAGCTCCAGTAGAACGGTGGAGTGACCACAATTTCGAGTACTGCTTCCTCGTTGCTCCACACGCCGTCGTTGTTTGTGGCTTTCACCTTAAACTTGTATGTCCCCGGCGAGAGATTGGTGTAGGTGGCGGAAGAGTGGTTGCCAGCCATGATCCACTTGCTGTCGAAGCCTTCAAGAATGTAGGAGTAGCGGTTCTTCTGCGGAGTGCAGTAGCTGAGCGAGGCAAACGACACGGTGAGCATCTTGTCGTGATAAGAGAGTTCGAGACGTTCTGTCACTCGCCTCGTCTCGTTCATCACCTCCACCGACGTTATCATGACCTTTGGCGCACGGGTGTTGGTCTTTATCTGATAGGGGAAGAACGTGTTGAAGCCGTTCACCGTTCCCAAATAGATGCGTCCGTCAGAAGCCTTCATGGCGGCATTGGGCATGAAGATGTTGCTCTGCAGCCCGTCGTTGACGTCGAAATACTGAAGGTGGTTGTCCTCGGTCAGTTTGTATAGACCTTCGCTTGTGGTTATCCACAGCACGTTGTTGTCCTCCACGATGCCATACACCGCCATGTCGTGCAACACATCTACGGTGTTGAATTGTCCTTCCTTGTGGTCGTAGAGCAGCAGTCCGTCGTCGGTGGCAGCCCACAGCTTGCCGTTTTCCGCCACGCAAATGCTGTTAGCCACCGAATGTGTGTTCCCGCTCTTGAAGTCGCGCCACATCCTCGTTGCCATGTCGTATTTCAGTATGCCGTGCGTTTGTGTTGAAAACCACAGGTTTCCCTCTTCGTCCTCGTCAATGTCCATGATGGTCGATTCTATTGCCTTCATCCTCAGAAAGTCGTCGGTGTCGCGCCTGTATAGATTTATTCCGAAGGTTGTAGCCACCCAGATGTTCGCCTTGCTGTCGCGGAAGATGGCATAACAACTGTTACCGAACAGCGCGTTTTGTTCGGCGCTTGCCGTGTATCTGCGGCACCGTCGGGTGTGAATGTCCATCACATATACGCCGCCCGTGTAGGTGCCAATCCACAGCTCGTCGCCGTCGATGCAGAGGGCGTGAATGTTGTTGTCCGACATGTCGCCGCTGCCGAGCACAATATGCTCAAACTCACCCGTCGAAGGAGAGTATCTGTTCAGTCCGCCATCGTCGGATGCGATCCAGACGTTATGGTCGTTGTCCTCACAGAAGCGGCTGATTACGTTACCATTCACCGAATTGGCGTTCTGGCGGAAATGGAAGGAGGCGAAACGCCCATTGGCGGGCGACACATAGTTTAGTCCCGTGTAGAAGGTGCCAACCCATATTCCACCCTCGTTGTCGGTGAGTATCGGATAGACAAACGATCCCGAGAGCGGCGACGGCGTTTTCGACAGTCTTGAATAGGTGACGCTGCTGTTTGTTTTCACGTCCAGCCACACCAAGCCGTTGTCGCAGCCCACGAGCAGCACGCCGGGGCGGTGCTGATTGATGGAGTGGATATGTAGGGCATAGTCTTTCTGTCCCGGAGCAAGACTGACGGACTTCACCTTGCCGTCGCGGTCGAACGCCACGAGGCCGTCGTTCCACGTTCCGAGCCACAGGGTGCCGTCGTCGGTCTCAGCCATACAGAAGACGGCAGGCGACCACGCTCCGTTGAGCCTGTACGCCTTGAAGCGTCTTGTCGCCTTGTCGAAGAGGTATAGCCCGTTGTCGTCCCACGCCGTCAACGCCCAAATCTGGTTAGAGCTGTCAACGAACACCTGTGCCACGCGGTTGTTTCGGCACACGTCAACCTGTTTCACCACACCGTTGTCGGCGGCATAGTGGAACAGTCCGTGTCCCATAGTTGAAATCCAGACGTTGTTGTCCCTGTCCACGGCAAGCGAAGTGACGTGAATGTTTTTCTGTCCGCCCTTAGTCGGTTTAAGCTCCAATCGGCGCATAGCCTCACTTTTGTAGTTGAAGATGAACGCCCCATCGTCGGTGCCCACCATCAGGCTGTCGCCCATGTCGAGCAGTGCATACACCGACTGCACCGACTTGTCGTCGGAGGTGTGGAAACTGCGCATCGATATGCCGTCGAAGCGTTTCAGTCCGGCGTCGGCACCAATCCATATAAAACCATATTTGTCCTGTGCCAAAGCCCTGATGGCATTGCGCCACAGTCCGTCATAGTCCGAATAGTGTCTGAACGCCAGTTCCTGTCCGCTCATTCCCACTGCCGTCAGCAGTGCAAGTATCATAGCTCTGATTCTCATATTGACGCCCCCTCCGGCTCGAAGCCCCCTCCAACTCCCCCAAGGGGGAGAGAGAAGATAACTTTAATTTTTTAATTCTTTAATTTTTAATTTTTAATTCCATCACGACTCCTCCTCCGCTCGCCATATTTATGTCGATAACAGATGTTGAGTCGATTTCCTTTTCCTCCCGCTTGTAGTCCTCGGCATTGTGGTTGGCGTTGACGCCGTCGCGGAATATGGTGGCATGGAATTTCTTGCCTTTCGGCAGGAAGTCAAACTTCAGAGTTATCGTTCGGCTGTCCCAGTTTGTTTGTCCTGCCACATACCAGTTGCCGTCCTTCTCGCGTGCCGTAACGATATATTTTCCCAACTCTCCCTGCGGAATAATCGTGCGGTCGAATACGGTTGGCAGTGATGCAATCATATCCACACACTCCTGCTCACGCTCGTAGTTTGTCGGCGCGTCGCAGAGCATGGTGAAAGGCGAGTCGTGGACGATGTAGCACGCCAGTTGGTGGCATCTTGTTCCCATACTCACGGGAGCCGTGTAGATAGCTTTCCAGTTGTCCTTCGTGCCGTTGCGCATGGCACCGGGAGTGAAGTCCACGCGTCCTGCCATCATGCGGATATAAGGGAAGGTCACGTCGTAGAGAGGCATGTCGTTGGCGAGTTCCGTCCAACGTGCTTCCTCCATACCGAACACACCCTCATAGTTTAGGATATTCGGGAAGGTGCGGCTCATGCCTGTTGGCTTGTAGTAGCCGTGATAGTCGAGCACAAGCTGGTGACGCAGTGCAGCCTCGGCTATGCGATAGGCAAGCTCCACCGCCTCTTGGTCGTCGCGGTCGAGGAAGTCAATCTTGAATCCCTTTGCTCCCATTGCCTTGTATTTCGCCATTGCCTCGTCGAGATGTTCGTCGAGCACATTGAACACTGTCCACAGCACTATATCCACGCCTTTGCTCTTTGCGTAAGCGATGAGTTCGGGCAGACGGATTTCGGGAATTGGGTTCATTATGTCGCCCTTCTTCGACTCATACCATCCCTCGTCGAGCACCACATATTCTATATTGTTCTTCGCTGCGAAGTCTATATAGTACTTGTATGTCTCAAAGTTGATGCCAGCCTTGAAGTCAACACCCTTCAGGTTCCAGTCGTTCCACCAGTCCCAAGCCACCTTTCCCGGTTTTATCCACGATGTGTCTGTGGTCTTTGCGGGTTCGGCGAGGGCATACACGAGGTTGTTCACAGGCATCTCGGTGTCCTTCTCCGTCACAGCCACAATGCGCCAAGGGGTCTGAAACAGCTTTCCATTGGTGCGTGCGATGTAGTCCTCAGTGGAAGTGACGTATCGCTGCTGTCGCCACG
Organism: Prevotella sp.; assembly: GCA_051878735.1. GTDB lineage: Bacteria > Bacteroidota > Bacteroidia > Bacteroidales > Bacteroidaceae > Prevotella. The sequence continues at coordinate 3,993 of JBJEKR010000147.1, forward strand.
GATATTTCTCAAAGGTCTTGGGATAACGTGCAAACCACGCATTGAGACTCTCGCCGTCAGATCCTTTCTTCACGAACATTCCAGGATAAGCTTTGAGGTCGCTTTCGAGGATTGTCAGTTTCACACCGCCATTCTCCACCGTGGCAGGCAGGAAGGCGAGTTTCTCTGCGGCTTCCTTCAATGGCTTTTGGTCATAGATGTTCTGGAATGCCATAGCTTCGGGCTTCTTGTCGTTGGTGGTGAACGAGAGCCACGACTGGCTGTCGCCGTTAAAGCGGAATTCCGCTTTCTCGTCGGAAATGGTCTCAGGCACCTTGCCGTTGCAGATGAAACGATAGGCAACGCCCTCGTCGAAGGCGCGGAACACGACTGTCCATCCCTTACCCAAGGAGAGCGACATCTCGTTATATTCTGCCGTCACGTTGCTCTGGCGATAGAACGGAGTGGGGAAGGACGACTTGTAATGTTTTGTCTTAGAGCCGCTTGCCTTGCCCTGATAGGCGTTGCAAATGTCAATTTCTGACGGACGCATCACCTCGCGACCGTCATGCAATATGCGCCACGACAAGGTTTTGCCGGAAACGACCTCAACTTGCAGCCGCTTGTTAGGCGACCGCAAGTCATGTGTCTTGCCACACATCGGTATGGCTAAAAGTACCAAAATAAAACTAAAAAGATTCTTCATCCTTCTTATAAGTTTTGAGTTTTGAAAACTCTTATCTCTTAATTTTTATCTCTTAATTCTTAATTACTTTACGCTCCACTCAAACAGTCCTGCCGAGTTGTCTTCTGGAAGGTCGATCTCCATCTTCACGGCGGTGGTCTTCACGGGGTCGAAGTTCACGGTGCAGGCACTGCCCTTGATGGATGGATATTTGTCGGCACCGCTTACGGGCTGCCATTCGCCATTGTTGTCCTTGTAGAACATTCGCCATGCCTTCGGTATGCGGCAACCGCCCCAAGGACCGTCGTCAAACCAATATACCGTCGCGCTCTGCACTGTAGATGCCTCGGGGAACTCGTAGGCAATCCACTCTGTGCAGTTGTTCTTCGGCCACCAGTGGTAGTAAGGCATCGATCGGTCGTCACCGTCCTTCGGTACAAGGCGGTCGTTGATTGACGAGAGTGATGAAGCTGGTGTTGAGGCTGTTATCTTGCTCAGTGAAGCGAGTGTTGCGGGCTTTGATGGACGTGAGGCGTTCAAGTCTTGTGCCTGCCATACGCGCATCTTTCCGCTGCCGCGGTGACACCATGCGTAATATGGAATCAAGGTCATGCGCACGTCCTTCGTGGTGAGTCGTCCGCTCTTGTCGAAGCTCAGGATTTGTGCGTCGGTCTTTATCACCTTTATATAATAGTCAGCCACTTTGGCATCCTTGGCGTGCAGTGTACCGTCCTCAACCACCATCTTTGGCTCTTGGTTAATCAGTGCGCCCATGAGGTCGAAGTCGTTGTCGGGCCATTCGGTGCAATAAACCACTGGTCCGCGCTCTATTGCCACAAAGCCACGGTCGGCATCCACCTTGCCGTTGGCTCTCACTGTGCGAGGCTCCATGTCGAAGTGAACACGCACCACGTCGCCCTTCTTCCATTTGCGGTCGATGGTGAAGTAGCCGTCGTCCGTAAGTTTGCCCTCTATCTTTACTCCGTTCACCTCGATGCTGTATTGTGGGCGGAGGTTGTCGCTGTATTCATACAAGTCGCTTGGCACCACCTTGTTGCGCACCCATCCTGGTATTCTCACCTTCATTGCCCACTGGCCTGCTTTGCTGTTATTCACCTTGATGGCAATGTCGCCGTTCCAAGGGTATTCGGTAGTCTGCTCTATCGTCACCTTCTTGCCCTTTACGTCCAGTGTAGAGGTGTTGCTCATAAAGAGGTTCACATATACGTTGTTGTCCTTCACCGCATACACATATCCCGGAAGAGAGGGAATGAAGCGGGCGATGTTTGACGGACAGCAGGCGCAGCCGAACCAAGGCTGTCTTTGGTGCTGACCCATCGACTCAAGAGGATTGGGATAGAAGAAACCGCCACCATCGAGCGATACGCCTGAGATAAGTCCGTTATACAGGGAGCGTTCCAGCACGTCGTAGTACTTCGACTCGCCGTGAAGCAGGAACAGGCGGTAGTTGACATACACATTACCGATGGCGGCGCAAGTCTCGCAATAAGCCGACATGTTGGGCAGCTCGTAGTTCTTGCCGAAAGCCTCGCCTGAAGCCGTCGAGCCGATACCGCCCGTGATATACATCTTCTTGCTCACGATGTTGTCCCAGATGCGGTCGATGGCGTCGATATACGACTTGTCACCCGTGAGGGCAGCCACGTCAGCCATTCCCGCGTACATATATGCCGCACGCACTGCGTGTCCCACAGCTTCGTCCTGATCCAGTACAGGCTTGTGGCTCTGGCTGTATTCGCTCTTGAACTGCGTCTTTCCGCGGTAGTCGAGCAGGAACTTTGCTTCGTCCAAGTATTTCTTCTCGCCCGTGAGCACATACAGTTTGCAGAGAGCCATCTCGGCAATCTGGTGTCCGGGAACGACACAAGCCTGTCCGCTGTTCGCTCCCACCTCGCGACATACGCAGTCGGCATAGCGGCATGCGATGTCGAGGAACTTCCTTGAACCCGTGGCCTGATAGTGGGCAACGGCTCCTTCTACCATGTGTCCTAAGTTATACAGCTCATGGCTGAGGTCTTCCTCCTTCGACCAACGCTTGTCGCCCGCCCACTCGTGTGGGTGCTTTGGGTTCATCGTGCGTGAGGTGTAGAGGTAGCCGTCAGGCTCCTGTGCCTTTGCCACGATGTCGAGCACGCTGTCGATATACTGCACGAGACGCTTGTCGCTGTAAGTCTGCAACGAGTAGCTTGCGCCCTCGATGGTCTTATACACGTCAGTATCGTCGAACGACAGTCCGCCCACCTTATATGACTCGCTCGGCTTGGCAGCCTTCTCGAAGTTGGTGTATCGTCCGGTTTCCTCGCACTTGCTGAATGCGAGTGGTATTGTCACCTCGCGACTTGCCTTGAGTCTCTGTCCCCAAAACGAGTCAGTAACCTTCACCTTAGTAAATTCCACGGGAGTGATGGGATAGCCGTGGCTCTCCTTTTTCTGTGCACCGGCTGGCACCATCATGGTTGCCGCCAGTAAAAAAGCTGATAGTCTCTTCATCATATCTATAGTTTTAATAATAATCTCTGTTTCGCTATTTCGTTTGCAAAGATACACCTTATATTTATATTATCAAGAAAAAATCGTCTCAATCAATGCAAAAATAGTATTGAAAAAGGCTGTTGTCCTGCATTTGGGACTATTTTTGCACCAATTGAGACTATTCTTTCATATCGTTTCATTACTTTTATGTTATTTTGCAGCGTAAATCGAAACTAATGTCTGAATAACTAAAAAAATAAAGATATGATACAGATGAAAAAGATGATGGCTGCCGTATGCTGTTCAATGGCATCGCTCACAGTGGGTGCCGACGGCGTCAGCCCTCGCATAATTAAAGAGGTGAAGCCTGTGGAGGTAAGTTGCCCCGAAGGTACAGCCCCTCGTCTGCCCCATCTCGTATGGGTGAACTACAGTGACGGACAGTCGGAATATCGTCAGGTGAGATGGAACAACTCTGCCCTCGCCACCGAAAAGGAGCAGGCTGACAGCAAAAAGAACCCAGCAGGCAAGTCATATAAGGTGAAAGGCTACATTATAGGCGACGAAACCACCGAACAGGGTTTCCCCATTTCCGCCGAGGTAAAGGTGGTGAACGGTGAGAGTGGCGTGCCGCCAACTGCCGTAGTACACACCCTGCCTCTTGCCGACGTAACCCTCAACGGCGACAACCGTCTGACATGGAACCGCGACGAGGCTCTGCGTGAGATTTGCTCATGGGACGTGACACAGCAACTCTACAACTACCGCGACACTTACGGTCTGCCTACCGAGGGCTATACCGTCAGCGACGGATGGGACGCTCCCGACTGCAAGCTCAAAGGACATGGTTCGGGTCACTACATGTCGGCTCTTGCACAGGCATACGCCGTGGCTACCGACCCTGTGCAGAAGGACATCCTCAGAAAGAACATTGTGAGAATGGTGGACGAACTGCGCCAGTGCCAGGAGCGTACTTTCGTGTATGACGAGAAACTGGGTCGCTATTGGGAAGCCCGCGATTTCGCCCCCGAGGAAGAACTGCTCACGATGAAAGGCTCATGGAGCGACTTCGACACATATAAGAAGAAGTATAAGGAGTATGGCTACGGATATATCAATGCCATTCCCGCCCAGCACTGCGCCCTCATCGAGAAATATGCCCCATACAACAACACCGACGGTGTGTGGGCTCCTTACTATTCTGTCCACAAGCAGCTTGCAGGACTTATCGACATTGCCAACCTCTTCGACGACAAGGCTACGGCAGAAAAGGCTCTCACAATTGCCAAGGACATGGGACTTTGGGTGTGGAACCGCATGCACTACCGCACATACGTCAAGCAAGACGGTACGCAGGAGGAACGACGCCAGCGTCCCGGCAACCGCTACGAGATGTGGGACATGTATATCGCCGGCGAGGTGGGCGGCATCAGCGAGTCGCTGGCACGCCTTTCGGAAATGGTGAGCGACAAGGAGGAGAAAGCAAAGCTGCTTGAAGCAAGCAACTGTTTCGACGCTCCAAAGTTCTTCGACCCGCTGTCGAGAAACATCGACGACATCAGGACACGTCATGCCAACCAGCACATTCCGATGATCATCGGTGCGCTGAGAAGCTACAAAGGCAATGGCAACACCTATTATTATAATATAGCGCAGAATTTCTGGACACTGCTTCAGGGACGTTATGTTTATGCCACAGGAGGCGTGGGCAACGGCGAGATGTTCCGTCAGCCTTACACGCAGACTTTGAGCATGGCAACCAATGGTATGCAGGAGGGAGAGGCTGAGAGCAATCCCGACATCAACGAGACCTGTTGCGCATACAACCTTCTGAAACTCACGCGAGACCTCAACTGCTACAATCCCGACGACGCAAGCTATATGGACTACTATGAGCGGGTGCTTTACAACCAGATCATCGGTTCGCTCAACTCTGAGCATTATCAGACTTGCTATCAGTATGCCGTGGGACTCAACGCCACCAAGCCGTTTGGCAACGAGACTCCGCAAGCCACTTGTTGCGGCGGCACGGGGTCGGAGAACCACACCAAGTATCAGGAGGCTGCATACTTCGTAAACGAGAACTCTCTCTATGTTTCTTTATATTTGCCTACTTCATTATATTGGAAGGAAAAGGGTATGAAGATTGTCCAGGATTGCCTTTGGCCCGCTGAGCACTCAAAAATAACAATCGCAGAGGGAAAGGGCAAGTTTACCATGAAGCTCCGCGTACCCTACTGGGCGACAAAGGGCTTCACGGTAAAACTAAACGGCAAAACCCTTACGTCACCCAACGGTGGGCAGACGTGCAGCTCATATTATTTCCCCATTGAGCGAAAGTGGAAGAAAGGCGATGTGATAGAGGTGGAGATGCCTTTCACCAAACACATCAACTACAGTGCCGACAAACTGACAAGCGACGTGGCAAGTGCCGACGGAGTGCAGCTCGACGACGCTTGGGTAGGCACGCTGATGTACGGTCCGTTGGCAATGACTGGCACCGACGTAATGACATGGAGCGACGCAACTCTCAACATCGACTCGCAGCTCGACAACATCACTGCCAATCCGCCCACCGCCGACAAGGGCGTGAACGGCAACCTATACACGCTGACGGTGAACGGACAGACATTCCAGCCCGACTACTACCGCACGAGCCATACGACACACTACTACCGCATCAACCACACCGACGCTCCGCAAAGCGGCGTGACCGAGGACGCGGCAGAGGTTGACAAGACCGAACTGCAGGCTCTCATCGCCATAGCTGAGGAAAGAGTGGCTGAACAGGACAAGTGGGCACCCAATGGCTACTGGCGATTGGTAAAGGCTCTCGACGATGCCAAGATGGTGGACGGAAGCAATGGCGCCATGACCCAGAAGAAAGTGAACGGTGCAGCCGCCAAGCTGAACAAAGCCATCAACACCATGCGTCCGGGAAATCTCGCCGAGGTGGAAGACCTGCGTCAGCTGACCGGACTGCTGCGAAGAGCCGGCACCATCGACGAAAACTCGTCGGCAGAGTTGCGTGAGGCAGTGGAATATGCCGAGATGGTGAAGAAATATGTCACCGACGGCAGTGGCACTCACGACATGATTGGCACTGCGGCGGAAAAGCTACGGAAAGCAATGGAGAATTAAAGGCCCCCCTAAGTCCCCCCAAGGGGGGAATTAAGAATTAAAAATTAAAAATTAAAGTTGGCTGCGCATAGCTAATCTCTTCTCTCCCCCTTGGGGGAGTTGGAGGGGGCTTCTGAAGATTAAAGAATTAAAAATTAAAGTTCCTTTTCTCTCCCCCCTGGGGGAGTTGGAGGGGGCTTCTGAAAATTAAGAATTAAAATTAATAAATACTAACAAAAAAATCAAGTGGATATGAATGTATCACAAGAAAGCCAAGACTTTCGACATGGCAGAGCCATGGTCAAAGCTACGACTTGCCTGTTGCTCCTTGCCGCAGGCAGCGTGATTTCTCCTGTGCAGGCAGCCCAGGAAGGTATGGGTATCACATCGACTACAGCCGTGCAGCAAAACGGTGTCGTCAAGAAGGGTATCATTGTTGATGACAATGGCGAGCCCATCATTGGCGCAAGTGTAGTTGAAAAAGACAACCCTAAGAACGGAACAGTCACCGATTTCAACGGTAACTACTCACTGAAAGTGAAGAACTCCAAGAGCCAACTCGTGGCTTCTTACATCGGATTCGTGACCCAAGTGTTCAACGGTGGCAGCATCACACTGCTTGAGGACCTGAAGTCGCTCAACGAAGTGGTTGTAATCGGTTATGGTACACAGCGCAAGGGCGACATCACATCGGCTGTATCGAGCGTCAAGGCCGAGG
>JBJEKR010000148.1:0-43136 GCA_051878735.1 Prevotella sp.
GGAGAGTAAGTTACCGCACTGCGCAGGTTTAATTTCGTCGAACTCACGTTAATTTATGAAATTTCTTTGCAAATATAGTGATTATTTTCAAATAACGATAAATAGACGGGGAACATTTTACTTTTTTACATTGAATTCCGTTTTATTTAGCTTTCCCCTTAGTCGCCGAGCGAGGGAAGAGCGAAGGAACCTGCGATGAAAAAGTCCTCTAAATCTCATGTGAAAAGTGAGATTTAGAGGACTTGTTGATGTATTTTATGTAAGGGATGTTACTTCACAGTGGAAGACACATTCTGCTTCTCGTAGTAAGCCTTATAGTCCTCGCCACCATACTTCAAGCCGAGGTCTTCACCTGCAATACCATCGCAGAAGCCTTTATATGCCCACTTGCGGAGGTAGTCAGCATCGAAGAGGTTTGGCTTTTCACCCTTCAACCAATATTCATGCTCAGCATCATTGTCGGAGAGACTCCAGATGGTGATACCACTCTGCTGTGCTTCTGGCACATTTGCCTTGAACGACTCAACTATCATGCGATAGCAGTCAGCCTGTGCCTGATACTGGGCTGATGATGGAGAACTTGTGCCGAGTGCGATGTCAAGCTCTGTCACACGCACGAGCTTGCCTGTGGCAGCCATTGTCTTGAACATGGCGTCAACTTTCTCCTTAAGGGCTGCAATGTTGGCGTCATTCTTCTCTATATCGTCGCTGCAAGAGAGCGAGATGTGCATCTGTGTGCCGATACCATCAACGATAGGCGAACCATTGTCTGAGTCAATCTTCTTCACGAAGTCACAGAGAGCCTGCAACTTGTTCGGACTGGTTTCGAGGTTATAGTCGTTGACGAAGAGCTTTGTCTTTGCAGGCAGATATTTGCGTGCAAGCTGGAAGGCACGAACAGGATAGTCGGGAACATAATAGCCCCAATACCAGTGACCGGACCCCCAGTTAAGCGAGAGACCTTCGGCAGTGCTTTCCTCAGGAGCTGCGTCATAATATGTCACATCGTTCTCTGTCCATGAACCACCGAATACGCCTGGATCGATACCGCGAACCTTTGAACTACCGTCGGCAATAGGCTCGTTGATTACGTCATATCCGTAAGGCACAATGTTCTTTTCGGCGAGATGCTCGGCAACGCCCTTGACCCAAGACTCCATTGCTCCCTCAAGAGCCTCACGCTTCTCATCGGCAGACTTAAGCTTATAAGAGATTGACGCTGAACGAGTTGCAGCCTTTGCTGATGATTCTTTGTATTCCTCCACCTTAACATTATCTATATAATATGTGACACCTGGAGTGTAGCCAAAGTCAAGGTTGAACTGCCACTTAGTCGCACCGTCAACAAAGTTTGTACCAAAGTTCTGTATAACCACACAAATATATGTCCAACCAGTAGAGGTCTCGAAAGCCTCTGTCCAGCTATCTTGCTTGCCAGTCCAATTCATCCAAGGCCACTGATTGCTCAACGCATTGCTGAATGAGACACGTCCCTTACCAACTTGATCTGACTTTACATAAAATGAAAGCTGAACCTTCGTGTCAGGTAATGTTGGCATCTCAGGACTGATAGCCTGCAAATCCCAAGCGTTCTTAACACTCTCGTTTGCTACCATCTTCAGGACTTTGCTGCCATCAATGGCATCAGCAAGTTCAACAGCCTCGATACCGCCGCTCGGATTCTGCAAGGTCCATCCGTCAGTGCCATTTTCAAACGAACCATTATTGCAATAGTTTATTGGACCTTCCTTCTTCTTACCAAACATCACATCATCGAGCCATACGTTTCCCGTAACAGCACCAAAATCAACTGTGATATGGTCAGGATTCACATCGACAAAAGACTGCGTAATTTCAAATTCTGTCTCAAAAGTAATCCATTTGTCAGCAGCGTTGATAGGACAAGATATGTATTTGCCACCTTTGTAAGATGTTCTGTTCTGAAGCTCAAACTGGAAATTCGGGTCAACATGATCCGCCTTCACCTTACAAGAAATAACATAAATATCACCCACCGTCCACGCAATTGAAGGCAGTGTATAGTAAGCCTGTGCCGAATAGTTAGCACCAGCAGCAGGGTTAGTCAACTTGATGGCATAATCGCTATTATAGCCTTCACCTTTCTCCGATATAGACTGCTTGCACCCAGCAGAAGACCAAGCTCCCCAACCATTGGTATTACCAGCCTCAAAGTCAGAGTTTTGAACCACATTATCAATTGTCTCCGATGGATCGGAAACGATTACCATTTCAGGAGCAATTAAACTCTTGAGATAGTTCTGCTGCTGCTGTGTATGCCAGAAGAAGTTATGACCGTAGAGTTCCATGTTTGCCGTCTGGAGGGCATCAACAAGGTTATCCACAGTGCCGAAGTTCAGGCTTCCGTTTGACTGAACGATGGCATCATGCTTCATGGCATTGCCGGGAGTGAACAACAGGAAGTTGGCGGCGGCAAGGTCGCCCTCACCATTGGTGTTGCTGACAAACATGTCGGCTCCCATTCCGATGCCCACAATAGTGCTGGGCATATATTGTGCGGAGTAAGCCTTGATGTTGTCGTAGTTGGCAAGCACCTCCTTGACGGCAAGAGGAATCTCAGCCGTGGTGACAGTGCCCTTGTCGGCATCTCTGCCCCACTCCATTATCTGGTCATCGCATCCGGTAAGGAGCATCGCCGATGCGACTACCGGTAGCATTATTTTATATGTCTTCATAATTTATAACTCTTAATTTTTATTTCTTAATTCTTAATTATTCAACTTTCGCAGGTATTCGTAATCTCCCGATTGTAGGGGCAGACCGAAGCCCCCTCCAGCTCCCCCAAGGGGGAGAGAACCCGATGTCGGAACGACATACATCCACCGATTTAGCCATCCTCGGTACGCCTTGCGGCGTCGGGCAGACACATCGGTCGGCCCCTACAGACGGTGGTATTGTTACTTGCGAAACTTAAATTAATTAAAAGTCAGATACTGTTATCGCAGTGTTGGGCACAATGCGGAAGTTATCTACATAGATTTTCTGTGAGAAAGGCGATGAAGGATAGGAAATCTTCTCGCTGAACTCGATGTCGGCATTACAGAAGAGGATACCGAAGTTGCGGTAGCTTCCTGCATTGCGGTCGTCAATCACGTTCTGGAAGGTCCAGTCAATCTCGCTGTTGGTGTAGTTACCGAACTGCGACAGAGGAATGGTGACTGTCTGCCAGCGATCACCTGTAGTGAATGCCTTGTGGTCGCCTGTCTCGCGGTCGAGCCAGGGAACCCAAGCGTATGCCTGATTGATGTACTGTGCACTGTACTGAGTGCAGGCAGAGCCGTAACCATAGTTGGAGAGGTTGTTCTGAATGGTGATGACCATCTGTCCGCTCAAATCCCATGCCTCGGGAACATACACGTCAAACTGCAACGCAACGGAATCGATACGAGTGCTTCCTGGGATGACCGAAGTCATGCGGTTCCAGTCGTCATTGGCATTGTCATTGCCTGCTGTCCAGAATCCCTTGATGTTTGATACGCCCTCGCTCACAGGTCCGTTTGCAAGGAAACTTTCGGGAATGAGCTGGCAAACCTTACCACGACCAGTGTTCAACGGGTCGTCAACAAGGTCGTCGGCTGTGAAGGTAGCAGACCAGCTACCCATCTCGCCAGTTCCGTCGAAGTCGATAATGAAGCAACGGAACTCATTGAAGTAAGCCGGAGTTACAGCAGTACCATTGGCACCCTCAGACGTTATAGAGCCTGATGCGGTCACGCCAGAAGGCATCGTGAACGAATACCATTCGCCATCCTCATCACTTTCTATGCCATCAGTGATTTCAACACCGCCGGGAAGAGTAATCTTGGTTGTCTCCTGAAGATTAGAACCATATACAGTGACCTTCTCGCCAGCCTTGGGCAGTGTGTTGTCAACACTTGAGATACTCGGAGCAGCCGCACGAACCGTGAACTCGTATGTTGTCTGCGTGTTATCCTTAACTAATACGATAGTGTTGCGAACACTCTCGTCAGCTTTCTCCACAGGAGTGTTCTTGTCGAGAGACACCCACACGTTATTGTCGGTCATCAAGGCATTATTGAAATATGTATTATAGCCATTGATATATATATTCTTCAATCCGGTGAATCCCGAACCCTCGATGCGGATGAGTTGACCGAGACGGGCGAAATCCACCTCGCGGTCATACACCTCATCCTTGGCATCTACATCCTGCAGATAAACCTTACTGATGGTCATCTGCACTGACTGCGAGTTGTCGTCGTCGCTACAAGCAGTAAGCAGCGGGGCAACCAACGCAATCAGCATATATATGTATTTCTTCATAACTCTTAATTATTAATTATTAATTCTTAATTAAAACAGTTCCTCTACTGTGACCTCACGCTCGCCAAACTCATAGCTCTTGGTAGTGATGTTGCCATCAGAATCAGGCTTGAGATATGGGTTCTTGGCTTGGTCAGTGTCAGCCATTGGCAGAGTAAGATGCTTGGCAGTAGCTGTTGCTACACCTGAGCCAGGAGCCACATAGGTATCGCTGAGCTTATATGAAGTAGTGGAAGCCTCATAGTAGCTGGCGTTGCGGTTCTGGTTATTCACATAGTTAACTACCTCCTGCTGCTTGTAGTAGCCGCGGCGCACGAGCTGATACCAGTAAAGTCCCTCAAAGGCAAACTCCACACGGTTCTCATGACGGATATCCTCGAAGGTGAGCTTCTGCTTCTCAGGCACTCCGGCGCGGCGACGCAGCATGTTGAAATACTTCAGCACGTCGGCATCAGTAGTGCTCTCGCCATTGCCAAGCACTGCCTCGGCATAGTTGAGATAAACCTCAGCAAGACGGAGCATATAGGTGTTGATACCAGAGTTGTTGACAGTTGAAAAACCGTTCACCTTCTTGGTACCAATGACATACTTCTTGATGTTGGCACCCTGCGAACCTGCTGACTCTGTCACACCATAAACATAAGGATTGTTGGCATCAGCACTGAGTTCGGGATATTCCTCACCGTAAGAAGCCACGGAGTGATGGCGGCGCACTGCATCGTCGATGGTCTTGCCAAGGTTGGCGTCAACATACTCCTTGAACTCCTCCCAAAGGTCCCAAGAGCAATAAGTAGCTCCACCCCATGCATTGGTGTCGGCAACTGTTGTGCTCCAGGCGAGGAATCGGGTCATGCTTTGACCAGCTCCACCCACACCGTCGCCTGAGAGGAACTGCAACTGGAAAAGTACCTCAGAGTTGTTGTTGATAGTCTTGGCTCCCCACAGTGTAGCATAGTCGTCAACGAGCTTTGCGGAGCTTTCGTCAATAACCTTCTTGGCAGCCTTCTTGGCGAGGTCAAGATAATACTCGTTGCGTGTGCCACGGTTGAAGTCGGTGGCGGCATTGGTACCGTCATACTGTCCTGATGTGGTGAGACCAGCCATCGAGAGATACATGCGGCTGAGCATACCGTAAGCGGAATACTTGTTCACACGTCCTTCCTCGGCAGATGTAGCGGGAAGATATGCAGCAGCATACTCCAAATCGCGGATGGCAAACTCGATAACGTCAACGCGAGGCTGTGCAGGCACCACGTAGTTGTTTACAAGATCGGATGTGTTCTCATAGAGCACTGCACATCCCCACAGAGAACCGATATACCAATAGGCAGTACCACGCATAAAGCGAGCCTCGGCAATGGCCTTCTGCTTCATTGTCTCCGTAACGTCGGCAGTAGAATAGTTCTTGATGTTGTTGATGGTGTTGTTTGCCTGAGACACCACCGAATAAAGAGCGCCCCACGCCTGTGTCAGACCCTGCGACAGCGAGTTATCGGTGAAATTGGTGTAGGGATAGATATAATCCGAATACTGTGCCGTGATGTTGTTGGCACGTCCGTCGCCCATACCATAATAGAACTTATCGTTGAAGTCATACCACACATAATTATATAAAGGTGATGTGGCGGCAAGTAGTGATGCCTCGGAATCATAGAATGTCTCCGGACTCAGCTGGTATGAGTTCTCCTGGTCGAGGAAGTCGCCGACACAACTTGTGAATGTCATCGTTCCTGCCAGTGCGATTGTATATAATAGTTTCTTTTTCATGATTATCATTCTTAATTTTTAATTCTTAATTTAGAATGTTACATTAAGTCCGAATGTGTAGATTCTCGGAGATGGATAGCGACCATAGTCGATACCGTTCATGAGGGTGTTGCCCCAGAGGCTACCTACTTCGGGGTCATATCCCTTGTACTTTGTCCAGGTATGGAGGTTCTGCAGGTTGCAGTAGAGCTTCAGGTTCTGGATATACAGTTTCTTCATCCAAGCCTTAGGGAAGGTGTAGGAAAATGAAATGTTTTGCAAGCGGATGTAAGAACCGTCCTCAATGTATGCGTCGCTCACACGGTCGTTGCGGTTCTTGCCGCTGGAGGTGTAGAGGCGAGGCTGTGTGGATTCGGTATTCACGACATAATAGTTGCGGTAGTCGTCCGGACCATTAGGATCAATCTTCTCCACACGTGCATAGTCGAGTACCGTGGTGAGCAGGTTGCTTGTAGAACCGCTAACTTCGAGTGAGCGGCGACCATAGTTGAGCAACTTGTTGCCGTAAGAGCCGCTGAACTGTATTGTGAGGTCGAAGCCCTTATAAGAGAAGGTGTTGCCGAAGCCCCATGTGAACTTTGGCTCGGGATTGCCGATGAAGGTCTGGTCGTCGTTGTTGATGACACCGTCGCCATTGAGGTCGGCGAAGATATAGTCGCCAAGCCATGTCTCGTTCTGTCCGATTGAACTGCCTTCGGGCAGAGCCACTTGCTTAACATTGCCATCAGCATCCTTGTAATAGAAGTCTTCGGGCTTGTCGAAGCGACCGATGACCTTATATCCCCAGAACTGACCGATGGGCTGTCCCACTACGGTATTGGTAACTGTAGCTGTTTCGGAACCGATTTGCAGTGTCTGTGGCAGTGTTCCTGTCTCGGTGTCGAGAGAGAGCACCTTGTTGCGGTTGATTGACATCACGGCATTCGAACGCCACTGGAATCCCTTGTAGTCGATGTTCACGGTGTTGAGTGTGAACTCGAAACCGGTGTTGCGCAGTGAACCTACGTTACCCCATGGGTTGCTTGCCGTTCCGTAGCCAGAGCCGGCACCCGAACCGAGGAATGCGGGAAGGTCGAGCTTCAGAAGCAGGTCCTTAGTCTTCTTGTAGTACCAGTCGGCAATGAACTCAATACGTCCGTCGAGGATAGTGAAGTCAAGACCAATGTTGGTGGAGTATGTAGTCTCCCATTTCAAGTCGGGATTGGCGTTATTGGCATTGAGCACACCAACTCCCCATGTAGTGGTGTAGTTGGCGAGCATGGCGGTGTATGCCCAATCCTCAACGTTCTGGTTACCCGTGGCACCCCATCCAAGACGGAGTTTGAGGTTGTCCAGCCATTTCACGTCCTTCAGGAACGACTCGTTGCTTGCTCTCCATGCGAGGGCAGCAGATGGGAACCAACCCCAACGGTTGTCCTTGGCGAATTTCGAGCTACCGTCACGACGAATTGTGGCGGTCAGCATGTAGCGGTCGTCGTAGTTATAGAATGCACGTCCGAAGTAAGAGAAGATTGAGTTGGCATTCTGATAGCCTGTCGTGCGGCTGTCGTCGTAGTTACCTGCCGAGATGTCGGTGGCGGAATTGGAGAGATAACCTGTTGTGGTTGACACTTGTGTCTCCCAGTGGTTGTGGCTCATTTCCTGTCCTGCCATCACGTTGATGTTGTGCTTGCCGAATGTCTCGTTATAGGTAAGGATGTTACGCCATGACCAATACTTTGTGTTGGTCTTTGTCCAGCGTCCTGTACGAATATCGTTGGTCTTAACGCCAAACTGATAGTCAGGCTGATAATAGTAGTAGTTGTTGAAGTTATAGTCAGCAGAAAGCTCTGTCTTGAAGGTAAGTCCCTTAAAGAGCTGAGCCTCAAGATAAGTATTGACACGGAAGTTCGTCTTCTTATTGTGGTTGTCAGTAATCTCGGCGAGAGCTACGGGGTTATCCGGCATCCACTGGTCATCCGGTCCGTCATAACCACCACTCGGGTTGCGTACAGCCACAGAAGGCTGAGAGGTAAGTGCGGTCATGATGATATTATATGTAGAAGCGGTTTTCTGCTTACTGTCGGCAAGCGAGAAGTTAATGCCTCCCTTGAGCCACTTCTTGATGTTGGCATCGACATTACCACGAAGGGTGAGACGGCGGAAAGAAGAGCCGATAGCTATACCGTCCTGGTCGAGATAGCCGGCAGAAAGGGCATAAGTAGAAGACTGCGAACCGCCGCTCATTGAGACATTATGGCTCGTCATGAGAGCCTTACGGTAGAGTTCATCTTGCCAGTCGGTACCCTCACCCATGAGGTCACCGCGAATCCAAGTGCTTGAAGCAGGTTTAATCTGTGCATCGGTAATGTCCTTGTAGTGCTGGGCATACTGTTGGAGATTCATCACGTCGAGTTTGCCGGGCATTGCCTGCCAACCTACATAACCGTCGTAGGTGATGGAAGCCTCGTTAGACGAGCCGCGCTTGGTGGTGATCATGATGACACCGTTGCTGGCGCGTGAACCATAAATAGCTGTTGCCGAAGCATCCTTCAAAACGTCCATCGACACGATGTCACTCGGGTTAATGGAAGCAAGCGGGTTAGAGTTACCGTCGTCAGAACCTGACGAGTCAATTATGACACCGTCAATGACGAAGATAGGCTGTGATGTTGCGTTGAGCGAGTTGGTACCACGGATGCGGATAGTGGAGCTACCACCAGGAGTACCGGTATTGGCCTGAATCTGCACACCGGCAGCACGACCCTGCAGCACCTGGTCAACACTCGTCGGCACCGACTTCTCTATGGCTTTGGAGTTTACCGATACAACAGAACCCGTAAGGTCTGAACGTTTCATCTTACCATAACCAACGACAACGACTTCTTCAAGCAGCTTGTCGTCGTCAGACATGCTAACATTAATCACTGACTGCTTTCCCACCTTGACTTCCTTGGTTTCCATTCCAAGATAGGAGAAGGAAAGCACATCGCCAGGCTTTGCCTTAATGGTGTAGTTACCGTCCAAGTCTGTAACGACGCCATTCGACGAACCTTTCACTTTCACGGTAGCACCGATGACTGGACCGTCGTTGCTACTAACAGTACCTTTGATGGTATTCGTCTGTGCGAGCGCCTCACATGGCATGAGGCACATCAGCACAAGAATACACAAAGCACTTAATACATACTTAGTGCGATTCATTTTTCTTAGGTTTTATTAATACTTCAAATATATAGGATTCAAATGTATGCAACAATAGGTTTCGGCTGCAAAATTACTGATTTTATCAATACGTTGCATTTCTTTTTGTTGCAACGTTGTTTCAAAATGTAACATTTCACAAAGATTATGTAACATTTGCCGTTTTTCTACACTAAAAGAGACGTTTTTAGCACCGAATTTGCTAAAAAAGCATTATCTTTGTAGCATCTAACTAATTCAACTTTACTTTACCCTTCGGCCAGTGACCGTTGGTTCGTAGGTATTCGTAATCTCCCGATTGTAGGGGCAGACCGAAGCCCCCTCCAGCTCCCCCAAGGGGGAGAGAAGAATTAAGAATTAAGAATTAAGAATTAAGAGAAGTCCCCTCCAGCTCCCCCAAGGGGGGGGGAGAGAGAAGTCGAAGGTGAAGACCCGATTGTAGGGGCAGACCGATGTGTCTGCCCGATGTCGGAACGACATACATCCACCGATTTAGCCCTACGTGGTACGCCTTGCGGCGTCGGGCAGACACATCGGTCTGCCCCTACAGACGGCGGTATTGTTACTTGCGAAACTTAAATAACTAATAACAAATTATATAAAGAATGAAGAAAACAATCATTATTCTGGCTGCCGCAATGACTTTTGGAGCGGCACAGGCGAAGGACGTTAAAGTGTGTTCGCCTGATGGTAAGCTCGTGGTGACAGTGACCGACGAGGGCGGGAAGGTTGCCTACTCTGTTGAGCTGGACGGACGACAAATGTTAACAAAATCATCCCTTGGTCTGAAGACAAACATCGGTGATTTCACACAAGGACTGACAATAGTCGGATCTGAGGAACGCAAGGTGGCAAAAGACTACACCATGACGCGCACCAAGGCATCAAGTGCAAGTTATGTTGCAAATCAGGCAACGATAAGCCTCGTGAACAAAGACGGCTACAAGATGGACGTGACAATGAGCGTGTCGGACAACGACGTGGCTTACCGCTACACCTTGCCACGCGGTAAGGACGACAACCCCAAGTGCGCAGTGATTTACAACGAGGCTTCAAGCTTCAACTTCCCCGACAAGACAACAACATTCATCTGCCCACAGAGCAAGACGATGGTGGGATGGGAGCGCACGAAGCCATCATACGAGGAGGAATATAAGGCAGACGCGGCAATGACGGAGAAGTCGGCTTTCGGAGAAGGCTACACACTGCCTTGTCTATATAAAATAGGTGACGACGGTTGGGCATTGATAGGAGAGACAGGTGTTGGCAGCAACTATGCCGCATCGCACCTCAGCGACTACAAAGAGGGCAAAGGCTACACAATAACTTTCCCCAATCCAACGGAACTAAACGGAATGGGAAGTCCCTACGCTTCGATCTCCTTGCCAGGCAGCACTCCGTGGCGTACCATAACACTGGGCACCACGCTGAAGCCAATAGTGGAGACAACAATTCCCTACGACCTCGTCGAACCACTCTATGAACCATCGACTGATTACAAGGCAGGACGCTACACGTGGAGTTGGTTAATGTGGCAAGACACGTCGATAAACTACGACGACCAAGTAAAATTTATCGACCTTGCGGCAGAAATGGGCTTTGAATACACATTGGTGGACAACTGGTGGGACACACAGATTGGACGCGAGCGTATGAGGGAACTGTCAAAATACGCTCAGGGTAAAGGTGTCAAGCTGATGCTTTGGTACAACTCTAACGGTCATTGGAACGACGCTCCGCAAGGTCCACGCGACTGTATGAACACTTCCTATGCCCGTCAGCGCGAAATGAAATGGATGAAGGAAATAGGTGTAGCAGGGATAAAAGTGGATTTCTTCGGTAGCGACAAGCAAGAGATGATGAAACTTTATGAAGACATTCTCGTTGATGCCAATAACTACGGCCTACAGGTTGTGTTCCACGGTTGCACGATACCACGCGGTTGGGAACGTATGTATCCTAACTATGTAGCATCGGAAGCCCTTCTCGCCTCCGAGAATGTTCGTTTCAGCGAATATCATGCCCAACAGGAAGGTTTCCAACTCACCATGCACCCGTTCTGCCGCAACGCTCTCGGCACAGCCGACTGGGGTGGAGTGATGATGAACCGATATATGGGCCAAGACAACAAGACGGGACATCCGCGCTACACTACCGACATTTTCGAGATTGCATCTGCAATAGTAATCCAAACCAGCGTCAACTGTGTTGCAATGTGTCCCAACAATCTCGACGAGATGCCACAGTTCGAACTTGACTTCCTCAAACGTCTGCCAACGACATGGGATGAAACACGCTTCGTTGACGGTTATCCAACAAGATATGCAGTACTGGCACGCCGCACAAACGACAAGTGGTATGTTGCAGGCCTAAACGGCACGAACGAACCAATGACGCTAACCCTCGACCTACCGATGTTTGCGGGAAAGACCGTTAATCTCTATACCGACAACCCAAGAAAGAAGGGAGAAATAGTGCCAACATCTGTCCTAAAAACCTTAAAAGTAGGTAAGGACGGAAAGGCAAAGGTCACCATTCAGGGAATGGGGGGAATAATTGTTGAGTAAAAGGAATTAAAGGAGTCCAGGGAGTTAAAGACGTATGCTAATGCCTTAATAACTATCATAAATGAATCATAAGGCTATTGTCCTAAATACCTTTAACTCCCTGGACTCCTTTGACTCCTCAGAAAATTAGTCTATTCCCTCAATAGTCTTAATCTTTCCATTCTCATCATACTCAAGCTCACACACCTTTAGGCTGCGGAGCCACGACTTGCCGCCAGAAGGCACTGAATCGTGATGGAAGAGATACCATTTGCCATTGTACTCGATAATGGCGTGGTGAGTTGTCCAACCTACTACGGGAGTAAGGATTACGCCCTGATAGGTAAACGGGCCGTAAGGATTATCACCAATGGCATAGCAAAGCAAATGACTGTCGCCCGTAGAGTATGAGAAATAATACTTTCCGTTGTACTTGTGCATCCATGAAGCCTCGAAGAAACGATGTGGGTCGTCTGCCTTCAGGGGATTTCCTTCGTCATCAACGACAAGGATTGGACGTGGAGCCTCGGCATAGTTCATGCCATCCTTAGCCAGACGCACGCAGCGGCTTGGCAATGAATCCTGCTTACCCTCTGGCAGATATGGAGTCTCAAGATGGATATTGTCTTTATAGCGTTGCAGCTGACCACCCCAAAGGCCACCGAAATAGACATACACCTCGCCGTCGGCATCGTCCTTGAATGCACACATGTCAATGCTGTAGCTTCCTGGAATTGGTGCCGGCTGTGGAATGAATGGGCCTGCGGGGTTATCGGCAATGGCAGTTCCCCAATGGAACACGTCGTTGCGGTCCTTCAGCGGGAAATACATAATGTAACGCTTAACCTTCTTACTGTAGCCCATGCCTGACGCCTGTTCTTCAGCATTAGTTGGAACCTCGACCTCGTATTCCTGAACGTCGCAGTCCCATAGCTGCCGGCCAGCCCAAGGAATATCCTCCTGACGCAAAACGCAGCCATGATCTGTAACTGTACCCGTCATTGGGTCACCGTCGATGGACAGGACATGGTAGTCCTTCATAATATACTGGTCACCATTGTCGTTCTCGACATTAGAAGCTTCCCAGTCATGACTGGGATAGATATAAATCTTACCGTCGAAGACGTGAACAGACGGATCTGCCATATAATCGGCAGGGAAAAGATAACGTTTTGTTGTTTTCATATTATACATTTCTTGATTCAATTTCCTTATTTATCTTGTCTATAGTCTCGTCATCTAACTCATACTTAGAGATGATGAAGATTGCAAGGAGGAGCAAAGCGGCTGGTATTATACACACAAGCCAGAGGATACCTTCTTCAGCCAAAGGAGTCTGTTCTACAGTCTTTGGATTATAAGCGACATAGGCGAGAATGGCGGGAGCAACGACACTACCCAAAGTCATACCTGCCTTGAAGAAGATTCCTGTAAGAGCATTCACGATACCGGCAATACGCTTGCCGCTGACATACTCTCCGTAGGAGATGACTTCCGGTACAAGAGCCCACATATAACCAGTGGCTACGATTACGCCTGTTGACTTCACGAACTGTGCTATATAGACATAGTTCATGCTTGGATGCTCCATCTTAGCGACAACATACAGGAAAGCCATACCCAGAATTGCAATCCCAAGGAATATGTAAAACATGTTCTTTTTGCCCACAGCATTCTTTATCATTGGCACCAAAGGCATAAAGATGAAAGATGGCGCAGAACCCAATCCCATGAAAATGGACAGTTGCTCCGATGTTCCGTGCATGTTGCTGTTGATGAAATATGCACCGGCGGCGTTACCTATTGACATCATGGCAAATGCCGTGATGAAGAAGAAAGCGATGACGCGCAATGGACGATTATGGAAGAATTCCATCCAGAGGTCACTGATCTTGACATTGGCACTTTCCTCAGCGTTCATCACCACCTTCTCTTTACACTGCGAGAAGCAGAACAAAAGCAGGACAAGACCAACGAGGGCATATATTGTCATGGTAGTGAACCAAGCCACAGGATCCTTGGGCAATCCATCAACTTGTTCGTCGGTAAAATAGGCTATAAGAAGTGGGAGACCCGAACCAACCGCCAAACCACCACAGTTTGCCATAAACATACGAACCGAGGTGAGTATGGTTATTTCATTAGTGTCACGTGTGAGCGAAGAATTAAGAGCTCCATAAGGCACATTGATAAACGTATAGAGCAACGTCATGGCAATATAGGTAACATACGCATAAAGAAGCGACGGAGCAAATCCATTCCAGAAACACAAGATGGCGAATCCTGATAATGGTATTCCCACAAATACCAGATAGGCTCTATATTTTCCCAATCGGGGATTGTTCTTGTCAATAAGAGCGCCAACGATAGGATCCCAGATTACGTTTGCTACATTTCCTACGGTAAACATTACAGAAACATCGACGGCATCGAGTCCATAAATGTCGGTGTAGAAAAACAACAAATACATACATGTAGTCTGGAAGATGAGATTTTGGGCAAGGTCACCCGAGCCGAAGCCAATGCGCTGCAGCCACGACAATTTGTAGAATCCCTTGGATTCTCCAGTAATGGTGTTAGTCAATTCCATAATATTGTTTTAAAGTTATCTTTGTTTCAAGTTCTACGTCCCTATTAATATCCGCATGGCTTCATCGCTTATAGGTTCTCTGTAGAAGTTTTTAGGTTCCCCCGCCGCAACTTCTCCCGAAGTAGCGGCGAGGGGCAAACCGAAACAAACTAACCTTAACTTAAAAACGTGTTGCTATGAAACATTGTATCTTTTTAGAATAAAAGACTGTACACAGCCTTGAAAACCATAAACGGATTTAAATTTCGAGTGCAAAGTTAGCATCTTTTCTTTAGAAAGTCCAATAAAAAATGTAACTATTATGTTTATATTTGTTTCATAATGCTCTTTTTTTGCGTAAAAACAGCCAAATGTAACAAAATGTCCAGCAAATGAAACAATGTAAAAGGGTAAAAAAACATAATTATTGAATTTTCCTTTTGTTTTTTAATTGATTTGGCGTATCTTTGCAGACACAAATAATATCGAAACTAATAAATCATATATGAGACACCTTTGGGCTATAGTATTATTTTTTTGCTCCATTTACTGCACTGGAATAAATGCCAACAATGGTCGGCTATACACTTCCGACGAGTTGTCGAGCAGTGCCGTGACCACGATATGCCAGGATCGTTATGGTTATATCTGGATTGGCACGGAATGTGGACTGGACAAGTTCGATGGCTACCATTTCACCTCCTTCGTCTCACAAGGCAATGACACCACTTCAATATCAGACAGCAACATTTCTGTAATATACGTTGACAAAGATGGTAATCTTTGGATTGGAACGGGAAAAGGATTATCACGCTACGATTATCATACCAACTCGTTCAAACGCTATACATTTCCAGGAAACATACTTCCACGCGTATCCTCATTGGCGGAAAACAAGCAAGGCCTTTTGATAGGTACGGCAGGTTATGGATTGTTCAGCATAAGGAAGGGGGATGACAAAATACGTCATGACACGCCAAAACTATATGGGACATACGAAGACTTTTACAGCCGCATACATGTCGATGCACAAGGATATCTTTGGCGCGGAAGTCACGAGTCTATTGTTACAAGATACAAAATCGATTCCGACAACCGTATTGTCTCAAAACAAGACTTCAACCTTCCCAATGGTCCCGCCGTCTCTTTCGTGCAAAAGGACGAGAATACCATATATATAGTGTCATTATATGGAATATTGGAATACGACGAGACAACAGGAAAGTTGATTGATCCACAATTTGACTTGACGGCAGTCAACGAGAGAGTATCTATAAGAAACGCAAGGTACGACAAAGACGGTAACCTCTATGTATGCACGTCAGGAAACGGACTGATGAAAATTGCATTTGGAACAAAGAAACTTGTTCCTGCCTTCAACGACGACAACATTCTTCGAACCGCAAACGCGAATGCCATTCTGATCGACAAGGACCAAAACATCTGGACTTCTTGCTACAATAAAGGCATTTACAAGATAGACAATACCAAGCACCCTTTCAAGAGTTGGAATCTCTCATCACACGACATCCATACGGGAAGCGGTGTGTCGTCGCTTGCCATCGACCCGAACAACAACATCTGGTGTGCAGTACAAAACAATGGACTTTATGTCTTCGACATTGAAGGGCAACTCATATCTCATCCGCAGTCTCCCGTAGGAACAGGATTGGTTTACTGTGACCGTCGCGGGCAATTCTGGCTCTGCACCGAACAGGCACTATACAGTTATAACCCTTCGACAGGCGTTTCAACGTTGGAAACAAAACTCGATGGTTGGGGATTGAACTGCATGACCGACGACAAGCAAGGTCGTCTCTACATATCAAACTTCGGTAAGGGGTTATGTATTTACGATACCAATAGCGGGAAACAAAGAATGGTGTCGATGAAACAGTACACATCTGGCAAACCTACCCTTTGGAACGACTGGATATCCTCACTTATGATTGACGACCATGAAATGCTCTGGATAGGCACTACCAAAGGCATTTCGAGAATGAATACATCAACCGGCGAATTCTCAAATTTCCCCGAAGGTTGCCTCTTGCCTGACATACGCTGCACTTCGTTGACACAAGACGAACATGGCGATATTTATGCGGGAACAAACGCCGGACTTTATCGATATTCATACAAGACAAACACTATAGAGCAAGTGAAGGCATCGAGCCAACTTGCAGGTTACGACATCAACTGCCTCTACGCCGAAGGAGGGGGAAACGTGTGGATGGGTACTACAAATGGCATCTGGCTTTACGACAAGAAGAACGACAGGCTGTTAGGTTATGTTCACGGCTACGGTCTAAACTCCAGAGAATACAGACACGGAATGATAATTGATTCCAGCAAAGGACTATTGACATTCGGGACCAACAATGCAATAACAGTATTCAAAACAGACGAGGTGCGCCATGTCAACATAAGCCTTGGAGAAGTGTTCTTAACCGATTTTGTTATAGGAGGTCGTCATGCCGACTGTCTTCAAGACAAATTCATCATTCCTTACGATGAGAGTACCTTTTCAATGCAGTTCTCGTTACTTGACTATCGCAACATAGAAAACATCACGTTTGAATATCGACTAAACAAGGGACACGCATGGACATCAATACCGGAGGGTACAAACACAATTTATTTCAACAGAATGATGCCTGGACAGTACAACCTTGAAGTGAGGGCTGTGTGCAATGGTACGGTGTCGCAGTCAACAAAGAAGATGACACTTATTGTTCAGTCGCCATGGTATGCAACAACATTCGCCTACATTATTTATATATTATTGGTATTGTCGTTGTTGATTGGCATGTTCCTTGTCTATCGTCGCCACAAACGTGAAGAACTGGAAGAAGCGAAGATGCAATTCCTTATCAATGCTACACACGACATTCGCTCGCCGCTGACACTAATCATGGATCCATTGGCTCGACTAAAGGCCATCGTTGGCAACAATGAGGGACGCGACTACATCGACACCATAAGCTACAATGCGCAACGTCTGCTACTGCTTGTCAACCAGATACTTGACGAAAGGAAGATAGACAAGAACCAGATGCACCTGCATTGCAGCGAGACGGAAATGGTTGCTTACGTAAAACGGGCAATAAGGCTATACAAGTTCCGTGCCCAACAGCGAGACATCAACCTGGTGCTCGACGCTCGTATCGACCAACTCCAGCTATGGATTGACCGTATTCATTTCGACAAGGTCATCTCCAATCTATTGTCCAATGCATTCAAATACACTCCAAATGGAGGAGAAATAAGAATCGGCATCTCTACCAATGGGAAACAGGGCATAATAACCATTTCCGACACTGGCATAGGACTGCAGGAGGAAAATACCGAACGACTATTTGAACGCTTCTATCAAAGCAAGAGCGCACGCATAGTAAACAAAGCCGGCACTGGCATAGGACTCAACCTCTGTCGTGCCATCGTAACACTTCATGGTGGTAAGATAGGCGCAGCCAACCGCACTGACGGTATCGCTGGTTCTGTATTCACCATCACATTACCACTTGGAAACAAGCATTTAAAGTCTGACGAGATAGAGACTAATGCAGAAACGGAAGTAACCAAGAAGTCTTCTTGCAGACAACCGTCGAAGAATCTCAGGATCTTAGTGGTTGATGACGACGAGGAGATTGCACAATACATCAAGAACGAATTATCGGCATATTACAGATTCACCCTTTGTCAGAACGGCAAGGAAGGCTTGAAGGAATTGCTTGGCGATACACATTACGATATTGTAATCTCTGACGTAATGATGCCAGAGATGGACGGCATACAGCTACTAAAGCAGATAAAGTCAAACGCCAACATTAGCGACATTCCTGTCATTCTGCTCACTTCGCGAGCAGAAATAGCCGATCGTCTGGAAGGCCTAAAACGAGGTGCTGACGCTTTCCTCGCAAAGCCGTTCAACATTGAGGAGCTGCACATACAGATTGACAATATCATCGACAATATCCGACGAATACGCGGCAAGTACTCAGGGAAACAAGACCAAGCCGACAAGGTTGAGGCAATAAAGGTGGAAGGCAATGACGATGCCCTGATGAAACGCATAATGAAATCGATAAACGAACACATCTCCGACCCTGAGTTCAACGTGGAACGCATGAGCGAGGAAATAGGATTGAGCCGTGCACAATTGCATCGCAAGATGAAGGAGATAACGGGCATCTCGTCAAGTGAATTCATAAGGAACATCCGTCTTGAACAGGCTGCAAAACTAATATGCGAAGGAAAAATAAACATTACACAAGTAGCATACGCTGTTGGTTACAACAATCAAACCCATTTCTCGACGGTATTCAAGAAGCACTACGGGTTGACTCCTACGGAATATGCCGCCAAGAATGGCAATAACAATTAGAATACACCAAATTATTTAAATGACTATTTTATGAAGAAATCTATCTTTCTGACTTTGTGCATCGTACTGTTCACATGCTCAACATTTGCCGACGACGGCTCTGCACTATGGCTACGCGCCCAACACAACAAGACGAAAGCAATAAAGGCTTCGTTCGACCCCATGTATCGAAACACCATCGTAGAAAAGGCTGCCGACGAAATCAACCGTTATTGGCATGGCAATGACGTTAGACTCGTTGTTGACAAGGGACTTGCAGAACTTAAAGACGGTTTCCGCATTGAAGAGGGAACCATTAAGGCGGCATGTCCTGAAGGCATCTATTATGGAGTCCATGAACTTATTCGCCGTCAAGAGTCACAACAGCCTATGACATTGGGCAACTGTGTGCCGACATTCGGCTTGCGCATACTGAACCATTGGGACAACCTTGACGGAACCATTGAGCGAGGATATGCCGGACACAGCATCTGGATTTGGGACGAGATTGAAGGAAAGTCGGCAAAGACGATGAAATGCTCACCAACCCTCAGGACAAAGATTGAAGCATACGCTCGTGCCAATGCCTCGATAGGCATCAACGGAACTGTACTCAACAACGTAAACGCTTCACCAAAGATGCTTTCTACTGAATATATTAATAAGGTAAAAGTCATTGCCGACATCCTGCGCGAATACGGCATCAAGACATACCTCTCGGTAAACTTTGCATCGCCAATGGCACTCGGCAAACTAAGGACAGCCGACCCTCTCGACCCAAAGGTAGCTAAATGGTGGAAGGCAAAGACCAAGCAGATATATGCAACAATACCTGATTTCGGTGGATTCCTCGTGAAAGCCAACTCAGAAGGACAGCCTGGACCTGGCGACTACGACCGTACACACGCCGATGGTGCCAATATGCTTGCCGACGCGTTGAAACCTTACGGCGGCATCGTAATGTGGAGATGCTTCGTCTATGGCAACAAGCACAAGGGAGAAGATCGTGTGAAGCAGGCTGTCACGGAGTTCTTGCCTGTCGATGGCAAATTCCGTTCCAACGTCATTCTTCAGGCAAAGAACGGTCCACTCGATTTCCAACCACGCGAACCTTACGCTCCTGTCTTTGATGAGATAAAGGACACTCCACTCATGGCGGAACTACAGATAACACAGGAATATCTTGGCCACAGCCAGCACCTCGTATTCCTTGCCCCCATGTGGAAAGAGTTTTTCTCTTACGTCAAGCCTGAGTCGATGGTGGGTATTGCGGGTGTTGCCAACATCGGCGACGACACTAACTGGTGCGGTCACCATTTCGCACAGGCAAACTGGTATGCCTTCGGTCGTCTCGCCTGGAACCCATCGCTCTCCACCGAGGAGATTGCACGCGAGTGGCTTTGCCAGACCTTCACCTGCGAAAAGGCCTTTGTGGAGCCGATGACAACGATAATGGAAGAGAGTCGTGAGGCGTGCGTCGATTACATGATGCCCCTCGGCTTGCACCATATCTTCAAGGCCGACCACCATTATGGACCAGAACCCGATGGCAACCAAGCCCATTTCCCCGAAGAGTGGAAGCCTGTCTATTATCACAAGGCAACGAAACAAGGTGTTGGCTTCGAACGTTCAAGCCGTGGTACTAATGCCACAAGCCAGTATCGCGAGCCTTACCGCAGCCTCTACGACAATTTGGACACATGCCCCGAAGAGTTCCTTTTATGGTTTCACCATGTACCTTGGAACTTCCAACTTAAGAACGGCAAGACGCTGTGGGGCGAAATGACCTACCGCTATAACCGTGGTGTGTCTGCCGTGGAGTCATACGTCGCAACGTGGCATCAAATGCGTCCCTACATTGATTCCCAACGCTATGAGGAAGTTGACGCCCGACTGAAGTCGCAAGAGGAGAATGCCCGCGAGTGGCGCGATGTTTGCCTCAACTACTTCCGTCAGTTTGCAGAATAAAATTCTCAACCTGTACGGTTAAACATCAACCGCCACCACAAGTAGGCAGTAGTTTAACGTGAGTTCGTCGAACTCACGTTAACTTATGATAAGATAGATTACGTTTCGGAAAACAAGAAATTGGCATTTTGGTTATGTTTTATGCTCAACTTGCACTGACTTTAGATAAATTAGGCTGCGTTTCGGAAGAACAAAACAAAAAAATTAGCATTTTTGTTTTGTTCTTCGCTCAACTTGCACTGACTTTAGATAAGTTAGGCTACATTCGGAAATACAAAGAAAAATTGCATTTTCCTTTGTTATTTCACTCATTTGCACTAACTTTAGATAAGTTAGGCTGCATTCGGAAATACAAAGAAAAATTGCATTTTCCTTTGTTATTTCACTCATTTGCACTAACTTTGCACCCAAAATAAAAGATTAACGTAATGGAAGACAAGAAATTTAAACGAACAACCATCACAGCGGCACTGCCATACGCTAATGGCGGTGTGCATATCGGGCACCTCGCCGGCGTGTATGTGCCATCTGACATTTACGCACGCTACCTCAGACTGAAAAAGCAGGAGGTGGTGTTCATCGGCGGAAGCGACGAGCACGGTGTGCCTGTAACAATCAGGGCACGACAGGAGGGAATAACAACACAGCAGGTCGTTGACCGCTACCACTCACTGATAAAGAAATCGTTTGAGGACTTCGGCATCTCCTTCGACATCTACAGCCGCACGACATCGGCAATACACCATAAGTTTGCCGCCGACTTCTTCCGCACGCTCTACGACAAGGGCGAACTGGAGGAGATAACGGAGCTGCAATACTGCGACGAGGTGACCGGCGAGTTCCTTACCGACCGCAACATCGTAGGCACATGCCCACGATGTGGTGCTGAAGGAGCCTACGGCGACCAGTGCGAGAAATGTGGTGCAACACTCTCGCCAGATGAACTTATCAACCCCACGAACAAGAACAACCCCGGTCACGGACTCGTGAAGAAGCCTACGAAGAACTGGTATCTGCCACTCGGCAAATATCAAGACTGGCTGAAGGAGTGGATTCTGGAGGGACACAAGGAGTGGCGACCAAACGTTTACGGACAGTGCAAATCGTGGCTCGACATGGACCTGCAGCCACGCGCCATGACACGCGACTTGGAATGGGGAATACCAGTGCCTGTCGAGGGTGCAGAAGGAAAGGTGCTATACGTATGGTTCGACGCGCCCATCGGCTACATCTCCAACACTAAGGAGCTGTGCGACAACGACCCTGAGCGTTGGGGACAGTGGGAGAAATGGTGGAAAGACCCCGAGACGCGCCTCGTACACTTCATAGGCAAGGACAACATCGTGTTCCACTGCCTCATCTTCCCCGTGATGATGAAGGCTCACGGCGAATACATCATGCCAGACAACGTGCCGTCAAACGAGTTCCTGAACCTTGAGAACGACAAGATCTCGACCTCGCGCAACTGGGCTGTATGGCTACACGAATATCTCGTTGACTTCCCAGGCAAGCAGGACGTGCTGCGCTATGTGCTCACAGCCAACGCTCCCGAGACGAAGGACAACAACTTCACTTGGAAAGACTTCCAAGACCGCAACAACAACGAGTTGGTGGCAGTTTACGGCAACTTCGTAAACCGTGCGCTCCAGTTGACAAAAAAATATTGGAACGGCGTAGTGCCTGCCTGTGACGAACTGGAAGAGATTGACCGCAAGGCACTTGAAGAGTTCAAGGACGTGAAGCAGAACGTGGAGCGTCTGCTCGACCAGTTCAAGTTCCGCGATGCACAGAAAGAGGCGATGAACCTTGCACGCATCGGCAACAAATACATTGCCGACTGCGAGCCTTGGAAGGTGGCAAAAACCGACATGAAGCGCGTGGAAACCATACTGAACATATCGCTCCAGCTCTGCGCAAACCTCGCCATTGCCTTCGAACCTTTCCTGCCGTTCAGCAGCCAAAAGATGCTGAAGATGCTCAACGTTGACCACTACGAATGGGAACAGCTCGGCAGCACCAATCTGCTTGAGGCGGGTCACCAGCTCGGCGAGCCTGAACTGCTGTTCGAGAAGATTGACGACGAGACAATACAGAAGCAACTTGACAAGCTCGAAGCCACAAAGAAGGCAAACGAGGCTGCCGCTTACAAGCCAGAGGAAATAAAGGCAGAGGCATCGTTCGAGGACTTTGAGAAACTCGACATCCGCGTGGGTCACATCAAGGACTGCCAGAAGGTTAAGAAGTCGAAGAAGCTGCTTCAGTTCACCATCGACGACGGAACAGGCACCGACCGCACCATTCTCAGCGGCATTGCAGCCTTCTACGAGCCGCAAGACCTCATAGGCAAGGACGTGCTCTTCGTCGCCAACTTCGCCCCACGCAAGATGATGGGCATAGAGAGTCAGGGAATGATTCTATCGGCAGTGAACTTCGACGGTTCACTGAGCGTCACCACCACGCTGCGTGAGGTCAAGCCGGGAAGCCAAGTGGGATAGTTTCTCGCCCATGCTTCCGCTGACGCTCCAGCCGAGACGTTGGAGCTTCACGGTGGAAAAAATTGATTTTGTAACTACATTATAGCCCGATGCCTCTTGGTTGTCGGGCTTTTTTATTACCACCCGCTTGCCGCCAATACGTGCTATCATTTCCGCCAACTGGCGGATGGTGACGTTCGACGTCTCGTCGGCAATGTTGTAGGCCTCGCCACTCTCTCCTTTCAACAATATGTAGAGCAAGGCGCGGACGCAATCAACGACGTAACACCACGAACGATACTGCGTTCCGTCGCTCTTCATCACTATGTCCTCGCCCCGCATCACGTTCCTAAAGAACTGTGCATAAACACGATTGTCGCTCTCGGTGAAGTTGGGTCCATAGACGTGGCACGGGCGTGCAATGACTACGTCGGCACCATATTCGGCTCCATAGGCTATGCAAAGAGTCTCCGCAGCACGCTTCGACGAGGGATAACAGGCACGTTGGGTGGCGCAGTTGACATAGCCACTGTCGGTCTCTATAAAAGCTTTACCATCGGGGGTATCGAGTGTCGCGCCTCCCTCGCCATACACTTCGCCTGTCGATACATATAGCATACGTTGCATGTTGTGCTTCAGTCCGTAATCCATAAGGTTTGCCACTCCAAGTAGATTTGCCTTCACCACTTCCACAGGCTGCGAGGCAAAGGCGGCGGGGGCAGCTCCACTGGCAGCATGGACAATAAAGTGGAAGTCAACGTCTGCCTGTAATGGTTCGCAGACATCGCTACGCAGGAAATGGAAGCGCTCGTCATCGGCATATTGGGCAAACCTCTCCCCTGCCCTACTCTCGTTGCGACCAGCGGCAAAGACATTATAGTTCCCTTCGCGAGCCATAAGCACCTCAACGAGGCAACCGCCTATAAGTCCCGTAGCCCCCGTAACGAGAATGTTCTTCCCGTCAAACAGCTCCCACGGCAACGCCTCGCAAGCCGCAACCTTAATATCGTCCGTATAGCTTCCCATTCTTCACTTCAGCCAACTTTCCTTCTCTACGTGCATAAGGGCTTTGAGAATTTCAAGGTCCTCGATGGTAGTCACCTTGATGTTCTTCTCCGAGCCAGGCACGATGTGCATTTCGCGGTCGCCAAGCTCTGCCATCAGCGTACAGGAGGCAACGGAGTTTGTTATGCCTCTGCGGGCAGCTTCCTCGTGTGCGGCTATGAGATTGCGCAGTCGGAAGGTCTGCGGAGTCTGTGTCCTTATCAGTTTGTCGCGCGGAATGCTCGTCGTCGTCGTGAAGCCATCGTCGCTTTCGAGTATCGCCTCGCGGCATTTTATGCCCGTTATGGCATAGCCATATTTCTGGCAGATGGCGATGTTCGATGAGATGATGTCCTGCGACAGCAACGGGCGCACGGCATCGTGGACAAGCACGAGGTCGTCGTCTTTTATACCCGCCTCCTTCAGTCCGTAGATTCCGTTGTGTATTGACTGCTGTCCGTTCTCACCGCCGTTGAAAATCCATTTCAGCTTCGTCACCATAAACTGGTTGGCATACGACTGCAACACCGTCTGCCAACCATCGAGGCATACCACGGCGATGCCGTCGATGTCGGGATGCTTCTGGAACGTCAACATCGTGTGAATTATTATCGGGCAGTTGTCAACGTGCATAAACTGCTTCGGTATGTCCTGCCCCATTCTGTTGCCAGACCCGCCGGCTATAATCAATGCGTAATTCATATTCAAATTTTTCTCAATACTTGTTCTTTTTCTTCCTTGCAGTCCATGTTCAAATACGCCCTGTGGTGCTTCTCTATGCGCTGTTCCACTGGCGGGAACTGCATGTAGTCGCCAAAGAAATGGCGCAGGTATTTGTCGTATTCTTCGGGCAGCGGTACCTCAATGTCCTCAAACTTGAACATTCGCCCCTTGCCGAGCCACTCTTTCGGAAACACCTCCTTGAATCCGTAAGAGCCAGTATATACCTGCACGTTCTTCGCCTTCTCGTAGTCGTAGAGATGACTGAGCGCGTCCATCTGCCTTATTAAATGCCTTCGGATTGCACTGCGGAAGAAATAGGCTGCGGTCTTTATCACAAACCGCCCCCACTCTTTCGTGTCTGTGAGCAGCGACATGTATTCGCCGAAGGTGTTGTGCGTAGAAACGGCGTTCAGGCGGTTAATTATCTTCGTGTATCTCGCCTTCAGTTGCTTTGCCTTCTCCACGTCGTCGTCGGTGGCGTCGAGAGGGAATATATCTACATAAAGCCCGATGACGCACGGAATTTGGCGGTCCTCCACAAGCGTCGTAGTGCGGTCGGACAGCTTCGAGAAATATAGCGGATAGGTAGGATCGCTGTAAGGCGTTAACATCTCATACTTCCCGAAGTCCTCCGTCTTGGCAATCTCAAGCAGGCGGTCGTAGTCGGGACGAGGCATTATCACGTCGATGTCATCGTCCCACGGTATGATACCACTATGACGCACAGCACCGATGGCAGTGCCTGCACAGCAATAGAACGTCAGGTTATGCCGTTCGCATATATCCATGAACGCCTTCAGTATGTCAAGGATGGTAGCGTTCCATCTCTCCTTAAAGTTCCTAATATCCATTTTTTTCTTTGCTTGATTGCAAAGTTAGTGATTTTTTCTCTTCTGACAAAATAATCACATTGTTTTTTCCTTATGTCGGGGAAATATGCTAAATTTGCACCCGAAAAGATGGAGACACTGAAAGAAAAGACGGCAAAGGGACTGTTTTGGGGAGCTATGAACAGCGGAACGATGCAGGTGCTGAACCTCGTGTTCGGCATCTTCCTCGCCCGTATGCTCTCGCCTCATGACTATGGAATAGTCGGTGTGCTGTCAATCTTCTCACTTATTGCCGGCAACTTGCAGAGCAGTGGTTTTACACAGGGACTGACGAACATCAAGCAGCCAACGGCAAACGACTACAACGCCGTCTTTTGGTTCAACATCACCGTAGGTGCAGCATGTTATGCCGTTCTATTCCTTGCAGCGCCGCTGATAGCTTGGTTTTTCCATAGTCCTGAGCTTGTTGACCTTTCGCGTTTCGTCTTTCTCGGCTTTTTCATCTCGGCTTTCGGTATTACGCGCAACGCCATAATGTTCAAGAACATAATGGCACGCGAGAGGGCAATGACGGGATTCATCTCGCTTCTCGTGTCGGGAACGTGTGGTATCATATTGGCATGGAATGGCATGGCTTATTGGAGCTTAGCGTGGCAGTCGGTGCTTTTCGTCTTCATCCAAAATGTCTGCCGCTACTACTATACCCATCACATGTGGCGACCTTCGCTGAAAGTTGATTTCTCGCCCATTGTCAAGATGTTCCCTTTCAGCGTGAAAATCCTTATTACGACAATAATAAATACCATCAATAACAACGTGCTGACCTTCATCTTCGGCAACCTGTTCCCGATGAAGACCGTCGGAAACTTCAGTCAGGCAATGAAGTGGGACACTATGGCATACACTACCATATCGGGCACAATAGAGCAAGTGGCGCAGCCTGTGCTTGCACAAATCAATGACGACCGCGACCGTGAGCTGCGCGTATTCCGCAAGATGCTGCGTTTCACGGCATTTCTCTCCTTCCCAGCACTCTTTGGCATGGCACTTGTGGCTCGTGAGTTCATTCTCGTCACCATATCCGACAAATGGATTGACAGTGTTCCGCTGCTTCAGACTCTATGCGTAGGAGGTGCGTTCCTTTCGTTCTACACACTCTATCAGCATCTTGTCATTGCTTCAGGTCGTTCGGGAATATACATGTGGTGCAACATCGGACAAATAGTAATACAAATAGCTTTGATACTGCTTTTTCATGGCTTTGGCATACAAACCATGGTGGTAATATACACCGCCTTCACCATTCTTTGGCTAATGGTCTGGCAGATAAACGCCAAGAGGCTCATTGGCGTAACCTTTGCAAACGTGCTTGCCGACACTATGCCGTTCATGCTTGCAGCTGCAGTTGTCATGGCAGCAACCTATTTCCTCACGTCGTTCATCAATGCGCCCTACATTCTCCTTCCGTTGAGAATCGTAGTCGCCGCCATTCTGTATTTTGCAGTAATGAAAGCAGCAAGAGTAAAAATCCTTGAAGAGTGTCTTGATTTTATAAAGAAGAAAAGGAAATAGTCTTTTCTACAATATTACCGTCCTGTCCTAAGAAGGTCATTTTCTTTCCGAAGTCGTTCCACTTCAGCTTCGAGCCGCGCTATCTCATCTTTTTGATTAGTCCTATATCCTAATCTGGCAGCAGTCATCCGTTCTTTTATTCCACCCTCAGTAACAAATGTCGCCTCAAGTTTCTTCTGGTATGTTATCATCATTTTGTCAATCATATGGCACAAGGTCAATCCCACATTGGCCATCTCCTCGTCATTGCATTTCCGAACGAAACACTCATACTCCTGCCATTTGTTGTGTTGTCTGCAGAAAGAGAGCAGGCCGTCATATCGTGGGTGTCCTACAGTCCATTTTGCAAGTTGGTGTGCTGTCAGATAATCCTCGAAATCTTCACGAGCTTCCTTTATGCTCGAACGAGCCACATTCAACAACTTCACCTCCAATTCCATTGAAGTGACCCCATCGGCAGACCCCTCCACAATGTTTTGTTTTCCTGACCTTGCCGCCTGTATCAGTTGGTCACGCGTTCGGTCGCCATTAACGTAGTATCTATGTGCAAAAATATATGAGAGTTGGTATAAAGTATCTGCTTTCTGATAGAAATACAAATCCTCCCACTTCACCTGGTTGCGAAGGAATCCTACCACCTTTTCCTTTTTATTTTTCATAATATGTTCTTTTTATATTTATATTAAACGTTGTTATTACTTCTTTTTTCTCCTAGATATTCTAGTTCCTCTAGTTTCTCTAGTTTTTCTAGAATTCCTAGAGTTCCTAGAGTTCCTAGAGTTCCTAGAAAATCTATTCCCCACCATTCCTATACCGCATTTCATAACCCTGCCGCATCTTCCCGACAGAGAAATGCTCACAAGCATACGAATGTGCCTTTTCACCCAATAGTTCCCTCGAACAGGTGGGAATGACGTTGCGGAAAAGATGCAAGTAGGCGGTCGTGTCGTTTCCTTCTACTTTCAGCGGCCAGTCGGCGGGCAGTGTCTCTTCAAGTCCGCGACATGAGTTGATGATGTTGGGCAGACGAGCCATAGACGCTTCGATAGCAACAATGCTCAACCCTTCAAACTCCGATGGCATGAACATATAGTCGAAAGAGCCGAGATAAGAAGATAGCCCAAAGAGTGGGGCATTGATGCTGACATTTGCTTGACTGTCAATGCCTTTGCGCAACATTTCTGCCAGACTACCGTCGCCAAAGATGTGGAAATGATAGCGATTATCGTCAGCCAACGCACTGACCACATCAACTAAGGTATTCATGCCCTTTTGACGCTCAAAACGTCCTGCGAAGATGACGTTTATCTTTCCATTATGCAGCCCATTGTAAACGCGCTGTTCCATTTCGCCCACACCATTATATATAATAGGTGGCTCTGCGCTGAACCTATCCTTATACGACTGCCTGACAGATTCGGAAATGGCAATACTCGAATTATGCTCAATGAAAAAGCGTTCGCATGCTCTGCCCAAGAGATTCTGACCTGTCCACAAACAGTTGTTGTGGATTGTGCGCACCACTTTACAACGCCTTGCTATCCAAGGGAGTGCTTTCATCGAGGCTACAGTGCAGAGATCGGGAAGTTCAGTATGGCTATGTACCACATCGGGATGCCATCGCAGCCAAAGCCAAAGGAAGCGAAGCGGGAAGAAGAGTGCCGTGAGTCGTTCCACTACGAAATGCCAATGCACGTCGGGCACCAACGACCTGTGGCAAACCACACCGCAAGCCTGCAACTCTCGGACAAACTCAGACGTAAAGGCAGAACTGCCTCGCATCATCTCCACCACATGATACTCTATTCCATCAGTTTCCGACTTGGCAATGCTCGCCGCAACACGCTCTGCACCGCCAAGGTCGAAATGTGATATGAAATGAAATACCCTCATGCTCCAAAACTCTAATCTTTTAAGTCTTTGATATTAAATATTTAAAATAACCTTCGCCACCTCTGCCGCACAAATCTCGTCGTTGAACTTTGTATGTGCCAACATTTTAGCCTTGCGTCCCATCGCAGCTGCTTTGTCGGGGTTGTCAGCGATGTAACGTATAGCCTTTATCCAACCGTCTGTGTCGTAGTAGTCAACGAATATTCCGCAACCCTCCTTCTCAATGTCAATGGGTATCTGTGGATTGCGGCTGCATATCATTGGCATTCCCAGTGCAAGAGCCTCAACAATGGTCGTGAGTCCTACGGTATATTTCGTTTCAAGACAGCAGATGCACACGCACAACGACCGATAGACAAGCACACAAAGCTCGTCTTGCTTATAGCCAGAAGTGAAATGAACCTTTACGTTTTCCCCAACTTCCATCTCACTGAACATCGCTTCGTAGTCGATGCCACAGTTGCGCTTGTTGAGATAGATGTCCAATGGCTGACCTGTAACATTGAAGGCTGCAACAAGCGTCTTCATGTCGCGACGTTCACGTCCTGTAGAGATAAAGCCAGAGTGTGCCGTGTTGCCGCATTGTCTGATAACCTTGTCGTAAAAGGCATTGTCAGGTCCCCAATGTCCGACGTGCATGTGTCCCGGCTTTGCCTTTCTTGATTTCATGGAGTCATCGACAAGTTTCTGCGAGAAGAAAAACATCTCGTCGATGCCACGATAGAATAGTCGTCCGAGCCATTCGCGCCATCTCTGCCTTGGAGTTATTATAGGCTGATGGTGCCAGATGACGATGGGTTTTCGGTAGAGGTGCAAGGCGCGAAGCAGAATGATGATTTCCAAGCCCTTATAGTGTGTGGCATAAATCAAGTCGAAAGGCTTTGTACAGAAAAGCACTTGAAAAGCTACATAGAGCATCATTGGCAAACGGCGTTCGCCAAACTCCCGAAACTTGTGCTGTACTATGTCTATTCCATGTTCCTTGAGATGCGTCGCGCCATACAACAGATGTCCGGGGAAGGTGCCTTTGCTCCAACCTTCATACATGTATTGTATGTTCTCTGTATGATAGAAGTATGCCGTTGTGTGGCAGCCTTCCTTTGTCCTTTTCGTTTGTTCCATTCTTTGTCTTGATGTTTATTTTGCAAAAGTAATAAAAAAAAACGGCATTAATTTGACTATCACGATTTTTTTCACTATTTTCGCAGCATGAAACAGAAAACGGACATAAAAGTGACGGTTGTGATACCTGTCTTTAACAAACGCGACTATGTCGAAGCGTGTCTGAAGAGCGTGCTGAGCCAGCAGTTTGAGGGGCTTGAGGTCATTGCTGTGGACGATGGCAGTACAGATGGATCTGGTGACATCTGCGACACGATGGCATTAAATAATCCCGCACTTCGGGTCATTCATGTGGAGAATGGTGGAGTGACTGCAGCGCGTAGGATAGGCGTAGAAGCGGCAAGGGGCGAATACATCACTTTTGTGGATTCCGACGACCTTGTAACTGAAGGAGGAATAAAAATCCTCTACGATGCAATTACGAGTACAAAAGCCGATGAAGTTGTAGCATCATACAGGACTCACCACGGTGAGACGGTTACCACTGGCATAACGGGATTTGTAGATACTTCGTGGATGCTCCGCGAACTCCTTGCCTCGCGTGCTCGTTTCTGCGTATTGTGGGCTGTCATGTTTCGTCGTGGGCTTCTTGAAGGTTGCCTCACTGCCCCTCGTGTTATTCGTTCGGGCGAAGATATTTTGATGCAGATGATGTGCTTAGTGAAGCGTCCGAAGGTCTATTTCATTACTGATGTTGTATATGAATACACCGTTGACCTCCCGAACGACCGCCGACTGAATCTCGAAGAACAGCGTGCCTACGACGACTGCCTACATCAAGCGCTTCAACCAATTTGGGAAGAAATGAAAGACCACTTCATACTTCGCCAACTAAAGCAATACGAGAACTTCATTGCCGTAGGCGAGTTCGATGTATTCGACAAATATTTCCGCCCCCTCCGTCGTCAACTTTCGAACAACATTCCCCTTGCCGACCGCATTGCCATACTTCTCCCTCCACGTCTTGCTTTCATTCCAATAAAACTACGCAAGATACTTAATCATTGCTACCCAGTAAAACATTAGTGAACGATATTAATTTGGGTTGACACTTCTCACGAGGCATGAGCCAGAATTAATCCACTTGCTTATTTGCAGAATTGGCGAGTATTATCGCAGGAACTCTACACACTACATCATTTACGTCTAAACATCTATTTTCAATTGGTTGGCAAAATGTAGAGTACCTCATGGCTCTACATAGGATATGCCACGGGCAAAAAGTCAACTCTTGGTGGTCAACTATCAAAGTGAATAATGACAATTTGAGTCAACGTGAATTAAAACTTGTCAACCCGTTTATAAACAAGACACACTTTATGAAAACTCTGTCATCCTCGTAACAGTAGTAACAGTTTGTTGTTTTGCCTGTTACAGGTTGAATTAAGCAGATGAACACTGACTCACTTATAAAGGCTCCAGATCCAATAACCAACGCCGAATATCGTTTTAAGATTTATTAGCATTTTATCGTGCAAGATTATGGCTTT
Source organism: Prevotella sp. (assembly GCA_051878735.1). Classification (GTDB taxonomy): domain Bacteria; phylum Bacteroidota; class Bacteroidia; order Bacteroidales; family Bacteroidaceae; genus Prevotella. The sequence goes on from JBJEKR010000148.1 coordinate 31,868, forward strand.
TGAGGTGTTTATCAAGCGAAATGAAAAACACATTTAGTAATACTTAATAAATAATTCGATGAAAAAACTATTTAGACCGGCGACCGTGTTTGTGTCGCTTTTGATGATGGGATGTTCCCTTGGTTTCACTTCTTGCAGCGATGACGACGACGCAGTAGATATGCCTACTGAAATTACGACTAAGACCATGTACGGCGACTACCTGGGAAAAATGACGTTTCTTGCAGCATCTGCAACCGACGGTGAAGAGTCTCAAGGTATTGAAGTAAATGCCAATGTCAACAACGACACTGTTTGCATAAAGAAATTCCCCATCAAAGACATCGTAATGTCGATAGTCAACGACGAGGGGACTGCCGATGACATCGTTGCCGCTGTTGGCGACATAGACTATAAGATTGGCTACAAGCCTGTACTTACGTCTGCAAAAGACAGCATCATGATGGCGATGGAACCAGAACCATTGACTCTCCACATTACACTTCCTACAGCAGAGGGAGAAGAGGTTCGAAGCCTTACCGTTACGGTGAAGGTGGAGGCATTGGAAAAAGCTGCATACAGCGTTGAGGACGGAAAAATGGAGTTTGACATTAAGGCTATACAAGTAATGTTGGGAGAGGGCGATGAGCAGGTGGAACTGCCTGATTTCAACCCCTTGGTGTTCAGCTTCAACCTAAACCAGAGTAAAGTGAATCCACTGAGATGGTAATGTTATGTTTTAGATGAAAAAGAGAGTGTGTAGGCATTGGCCTGGCACGCCCTCTTTTACTTATTTTGTGTCTTATCAATGCCATACCACAATTCATTCTGCTTGCCCCCAACGGTAACATCCGGACATCTCATCCTCCCCATCTATCCAATCACATTCCTTGTACGTTGTTCGATGAGCTAATTTGCAAGAAAAATACATAAAAGGCTACTGCACTGGAAGTGAGGACGAGATGTCCACGCTCCCAGTGCAGCAGCACAATTATCACGTTTTTAGCGAAAATACATTACTATCTTCCTCAAGACAAGTATTTTTCCACTTCTGCTGCTGCCTTTCTGCCGCTTGCCATGGCACGTACTACAAGGGAGGCACCGCTTGCGGCATCACCAGCTACGAATACGTTTTCGGCAAATTTCGGTTGTTCAGGCTTCAGGAAGCCCATGGCAAGCAGCACCATTTCGCACTTTATCACTTCGGGCTTGCCCTTCTCCACCATCAACGGACGACCGCCTTCGGGATTTGGCTTCCAGTCAATCTCCTGCACCCTTACGCCTGTCAGCTTGCCGTCTTTGCCGAGGAATTCCAGTGAGTTGATGTTCCAGCGGCGTGTGCAGCCTTCTTCGTGGCTCGATGTGGTCTTCAGTGTGCGCGGATATTCTGGCCACGGGTTCTTGGGGTCACACGGACCTTCTACGGGGCGAGGCATGATCTCTATCTGTGTTACGCTCTTGCAGCCTTGGCGGTGTGCAGTTCCGATGCAGTCGGAACCTGTGTCGCCACCTCCAATTACGAGCACGTCCTTGCCTTTGGCGTTGACGAGATCTTCCTTCTTGAATTCTATGCCAGCCAACACGCGATTCTGTTGTGCGAGCATCTCAAGGGCGAAGTGGACGCCCTTCAGTTCGCGTCCAGGAATCTTAAGGTCACGAGCCGTTGGCGTGCCTGTGCTGACTACGTAGGCGTCGAAGCCTTCGGGCAGCTTGGTAACGTCGATGTCCTGATTGTAGCGGAACTCGACGCCTTCCTTTTCCAACACTTCTATGCGTCGGTCGATGATTGCCTTGTTGAGCTTGAAGTTTGGAATGCCGTAGCGGAGCAGACCGCCGGCAGCCTCGTTCTTCTCAAACACCGTGACGGTGTAGCCCTTCAGGTTAAGCTGGTTGGCGGCGACAAGTCCTGCAGGACCTGCACCAATGACAGCCACTTTCTTGCCGTTTCGCTCTGGTTGTTCTATCCGCACAAAGTTCTCTTGGAACGCCATTTCGGTTATCGCCGCCTCGTCCTCACGGTTAGTTGTTGGCTCGTGAATGGTGAGGTTCAGCACGCAAGCCTTCTCGCAGAGTGCAGGACAGATACGTCCCGTGAACTCAGGGAAGTCGTTGGTGGAGTTGAGCAGTCGGTAGGCGAGTTCGTAATCGCCCTTGTAGAGTGCGTCGTTCCACTCTGGCGGTTTGTTGCCAAGAGGACAAGCCCAATGGCAGAACGGTACGCCGCAGTCCATACAGCGGCTTGCCTGTGTTCGGCGGTCCTTACTGTTCAGTGTCTGTTCGACTTCACCGAAGTCGTGTATTCTATCGTGTACTGGCCTATATCCCGCCTCTTGGCGTGGAATGGTCAAAAATGCTTTCGGGTTACCCATATGTCAAAATTTTATTTTAAAATTTTAATATTAAAATATTAAAGAATTAAAGAATTAAAGTTCGTTGGCGCATCAATTCGTCGAACATCAGCGTCCAAGCGAACTCTAATTTTTAACTTTTAATTTTTAATTTAATCGCGGAACGCGATTAATAGTCTCTCTGCATATCCGCAATCTTCTGCTGCAACTTCTTCACTTGCTCCTCTTGCAGTACGCGTTTGTACTCGATAGGAACGACTTGGATGAAGTCCTCGACGTAGCGATTCCAGTCGTCGAGCATGGTGCGGGCGAGCTTGGAGCCTGTGTAGAGGTAATGCTGGCGTATCAGCTCGTGCAGTTCCTTGCGGTAGTTGCTGTCCTCCACGAGGTTTATCTCCACCATGTCCATGTTGCAGAAGTAGTCGAAATTGTGGTTCTTGTCCCAGACGTAAGCCACACCGCCCGACATACCAGCGGCGAAGTTGCGTCCCGTCTCGCCAAGCACTACCACGCGTCCACCTGTCATGTATTCACAGCAGTGGTCGCCGGCACCTTCGATGACGGCTATTGCACCAGAGTTGCGCACTCCGAAACGTTCGCCTACCTTACCGTTGATGTAAAGCTCGCCGCCTGTGGCACCATAGAGACCTGTGTTGCCGGCAATGATGTTGTCCTCGGCAGAGAAGTTGCTGCGTGTAGGCGGCAGAATGGCGATGCGTCCGCCACTCAAGCCCTTGCCGAAGTAGTCGTTGGTTTCGCCTTCGAGCTTGAAGTTCACACCCTTGACGAGGAATGCACCGAAGCTCTGTCCTGCCGATCCCTTGAACTTTATGTTTATGGTGTTCTCTGGCAGAGCCTCCTCACCATATTTCTCGGCAATCATTCCGCTGAGCATGGTACCCACGGCGCGGTCGGTGTTCTTTATTGCATAGTCGAGGTTCACCTCGTCCTTGTTGTTTATCGCCTTCTGCGAAGCACGGATAATCTGCTGGTCGAGAATGTTGTCGAGGTCGTATTTCTGATTTATCGTGTGGTAGAGCGAACAAGCGTTCTCTTCCTTGTTGAGCAGTCGGGTGAAGTCGAGTGTCGCCGTCTTCTCGTCGATGGCTGTCTTCTTCACGAGCAGTTCGGTGTGTCCCACGATGTCCTCCAGTTTCTTGAAGCCCATCTCTGCGAGATATTCGCGCACCTCCTGTGCAAGGAAGAGGAAGTAGTTTACGAGATATTCCGACTTGCCGATGAAGTGCTTACGCAGCTCTGGGTCTTGTGATGTCACGCCGAGCGGACATGTGTTGAGGTTGCACTTGCGCATCATGACGCAGCCAAGCACGATGAGTGCCGCCGTTCCGAAACCGTATTCCTCAGCACCGAGAAGGGCCATGAGTACGATGTCGCGACCTGTCTTCAGTTGACCGTCAACCTGCACTCTGACGTGTCCGCGCAGACCATTCTTGACGAGAGTCTGCTGCGTCTCTGAGAGTCCTATCTCTGGCGAGATGCCCGCAAAGCGCATACTTGATGCAGGGCTTGCACCCGTGCCGCCTTCGGCTCCTGAGATCACGATGAGGTCTGCCTTTGCCTTTGCCACACCTGCTGCGATTGTTCCCACTCCGCTCTCGGCTACAAGCTTCACGCTGACGGCAGCCTTTGGGTTGACGTTCTTCAGGTCGAAGATGAGCTGCGCGAGGTCCTCGATGGAGTAGATGTCGTGGTGAGGTGGAGGCGAGATGAGCGAGATGCCTGGAATGGAGTGGCGCGTCTTGGCGATGATTTCGTTCACCTTGAAGCCTGGCAGCTGACCGCCTTCGCCTGGCTTGGCTCCCTGTGCCACCTTTATCTGTATCTCCTCGGCATTGACGAGATATTCCGTCGTCACGCCGAAGCGTCCTGATGCAATCTGTTTTGTCTTCGACGACAGTGAAACGCCATCTACCGTGGCATGGAAGCGGGCATTGTCCTCGCCGCCTTCGCCAGTGTTTGAGCGGCCTCCAATCTTGTTCATCGCCAAGCAGATAGCCTCATGTGCCTCTATGGAGAGTGCGCCGAAGCTCATGGCTCCAACTACGAAGTGCTTCACAATGTTCTCCACTGGTTCCACCTGGTCAACAGGTATTGGGTTGCGCTTGAAGTCGAGGAAGTCGCGGATGAAGATAGGTGCATCCTTCTCGTCAACCAACTTTGAGTACTGCTTGAACTTCTCGTAGTTGCCTGTGCGTGTGGCAAGCTGCAGCGTGGCTATCGTCTCGGGGTTCCATGCGTGCTTTATTCCGTCCTTGCGGTAGTGGAACTGTCCGAGGTTGGGCAGGAAGTCGTCTTGCGTGTTCTTCGAGAAAGCCTCGTCGTGCAGACGTATTGCGTCGCGGGCAATGGTCTTCAGTCCTATGCCGCCGATGGTAGAGACGCTTGTACCGAAATAGTTTTTCAGAAGGCTCTCCGACAGTCCGATGCTCTCGAAAATCTTTGCTCCACGATAAGAGCGTATTGTCGAGATACCCATCTTTGCCATAATCTTAAACAGACCTTTCTTCACTGCCTTGATGTAGTTTGCCTCGGCGGTTGAATAGTCTTCCTGTATCTTGTGACGTTTTACGAGGTCGTCGAGTATTGCGAATGTCATGTATGGGCAGAGAGCCGACGCACCGTAGCCGAGCAGCAGTGCGGCGTGCATCGTCTCGCGTATCTCGCCACTCTCCACGATGAGTGCTGTCTGCACACGCTTGCCCACAGAGATGAGGTAGTGATGTACTGCAGAAACGGCGAGCAGCGAAGGTATAGCGGCGTGTGTCTCATCAACGTCGCGGTCGCTCAGAATGATGTAGTTGTAGCCGTCGTCAACGCTGTGCTCCGCGTCTTTGCAGAGCTGGTCGAGAGCGTCACGCAGTCCCTCTTCGCCCTTGGCACACTCGAAGAGTATTGGCAGCTTGACGGTGTTGAAGCCCTTATAGCGAATGTTGCAGAGAATGTCGAGCTGTGTGTTGTTCAGAATCGGGTGGGGCAGGCGCACCATCTTGCAGTTCGTCTCGTCGGGCGACAAGATGCCTGTGCCTACGCGTCCGATGTATTCCGTGAGCGACATCACCAGTTCCTCGCGGATGGAGTCGATGGCAGGGTTGGTGACCTGTGCAAACTGCTGACGGAAGTAGTTGAAGAAAATCTGAGGCTTGTCACTCAGCACTGCAAGCGGCGTGTCGTTGCCCATTGCTGCCGTAGGCTCCTGGCCTTTGGTCGCCATTGGGGCTATTGTTCCGTCAACGTCCTCTTCGCCGTAGCCGAACATTATCTCCTTGCGCACGAGGTCGGGAACGGCGTTCTCAACCTTGCGTCCGCTCTTCAGCTTTTCGAGCTGTATGCGGTTTGTGGAGAGCCACTGGCGATATGGGTGTGCGGCGGCGAGGCGTTCCTTTATCTCGCCGTCATAATATATCTTTCCTTCCTTGGTGTCGATGAGCAGAATCTTTCCTGGCTGCAGACGTCCCTTCTCGGCAATCTCTGTCGGGTCGAAGTCCATCACTCCCACCTCGCTCGCAACGACCATCATGTCGTTCTTGGTGATGGTGTAGCGTGCCGGACGCAGACCGTTGCGGTCGAGCATACCACCAGCGTAGCGACCGTCGCTGAAGAGCAACGCAGCAGGACCGTCCCATGGCTCCATCAGAATAGAGTGGTACTCGTAGAAAGCCTTGAGGTCTTCCGAAATGGGGTTCTTGTCGTTGAAGCTCTCAGGCACCATGACGCTCATGGCATGAGGCAGCGACAGTCCGCTCATGACGAAGAACTCAAACACATTATCAAGAGAAGCCGAGTCAGACATTCCCGGCTGCACGATGGGCGAAATCTGCTTTATGTCGCCCAAAGCCTGTGAGTTGAGCACGCTTTCGCGAGCCTGCATCCATCCGCGGTTACCTCTGATGGTGTTTATCTCACCGTTGTGGGCAAGCAGACGGAAAGGCTGTGCAAGACTCCATGTCGGGAAGGTGTTTGTGGAGAAACGGCTGTGTACCAATGCCAAGCCGCTGGTGAAATAGTTGTTCGTCAGGTCGGGATAGTACTGACGCACCTGGAGGCTTGTCAACATTCCCTTATAGACGATGTTCTTTGAAGAGAGTGAGCAAATGTAGAAATCCTTGTTTTTCACTCGCTTCTCAATCTTCTTTCTTATAATATATAATGTACGCTCAAACACTGGCACCTTGTCGTCAGTCACACCAGTTACGAAGAGCTGCTTTATGGCAGGCTCAGTGGCGTGCGCTGATTCGCCGAGGCAGTCGGGGTTTGTGGGAACGTTGCGCAGGTGCATCAGCGACAGTCCTTCGCGCTCGATTTCCTCAATCATGATTGAAAGGATTTGGCTCTGCTCCTTTTCGTCTTTTGGTAGGAATACAAGTCCCGTACCATATTTTCCCTTCTCGGGTACAGGAATACCTTGCAGAAGAATAAACTCGTGGGGTATCTGAAGCATGATACCCGCGCCGTCGCCAGTTCGTCCGTCAGCGCCCTCTGCGCCACGATGACGCATGTTTTCAAGCACCTTCAAGGCATTGTCAACCAGCTCGTGGCTTTTGTTACCGTGGATATTTACCACCATGCCTACACCGCACGCATCGTGCTCGTATGCGGCATTATACAATCCATTTGCCATATTTTAGTTGCATTAAGTTTGTAAATCTCGTTGTTCGCTTACATTTTGCGTGCAAAATTACAACTTTTCTTTCAAAATGGCATTGTGTTATACTTTCTTTAAATCAACATTTTTTAAGTCTTTGTCATTCCGAAACTAAATACACGATTCTACTTTCAATTTGCAAGCAAAACACATCGTTTACGGTTGAAGTGCAACTTAGGCAAAGATTGTTTCTTTTTATTGTCCCTATTGTTTTCCTTCATTTCGCTTATAGAAGGAAAAAAGCCGCCACAATTGCTTGCAGCGGCTTTCATTTAGAATTTTAGTATGATAATGTAGGTAGTATATTTTATAAATGAGATACCCTGCCACCATTAGTACGATAGTCAATGACAATTTTCTCGAAGACTATTGCCGGGTCGTTGGGAATGAGTGTTACGGTGTGGAGGTCGTCCTCAGTCGCGGCAATCTCTACCTCTACAACTTTATCTATCACTCTGGTAGCTATGGTCGGATAATAAATGCTGTAGATGTTCTCAGGCTTTTCATTAAGGTCGGCATTGAAATTGATGGTAACGGGACTGCCGCCATCAATCGATACGCTGTAGGTCATGCCGCCTTTGTTGAGGAAATCAAGTGTCGATTTTGTCACCACATGCAGTCTTGCCTTTCCTGCCTTTCCCTTGAACTGGTAGCTGATTGATGCTCCTTCGACCGATGCCTTATAAGGCATAAGGGTCATTGCACCCTTGCCCTTGCCCATGAAGGGGATTAGGGTCCATTTTGCCTCAGCTGCATCAATTTTTGAAGTGTAGTCAGGGGCTTGGAGGTTTATTAATGAGGGGTTAGGAGCGAGGAACGAAGAGTTACTGCATTTATTTACGGCACAGCATTTTTCTGTTCGATAGAGTTCGGGGCATGTATCCTTAGGGAAATTGTCGTTCCACGAAGTGTAGCCAATGTGCTTCTGTACCATCATACCGTTCCATTTGCCATTGGACATGGTGAGATTGTATTCGGCACAGAGGACAGAGTCGCGCTTGAAAGCTTGTTTGCACTCTTCAGCCCAAAAGTTTTGTGTCGGACAGCTTTTAGCATGGGCAAGATGGTTCATCGCCTGTGCATAGTACATTCTGTGGAGGTTGGACATTGCCTGTATGGGGAAGAGTATGATCTGGCGGTAAGCGTCGCGCTGGTTGTCGGACAGCGATGCATATTGGCGCAAGGCATCAAGTTCAAGGTGTTCATACTGGTTTAATATGGTCTGCCAGTCACCGTTGTCGATATCGTAGGTGTTGGCATCAAGCATCTCTGCCGTGCAACGTCCATTGTATTTGCAGCAGAGGTTTAAGATGCGTGCGGCCTCTTCTGCCTGTTTGCAGCCAAACTGTTGGCGACAAAAGCGAAGAGTATGGTCGGTAATGTTTGCGGCGGTATATTCGCGCGGATTCCAAGCCATGTCGAGAAACATCTGTATAGGGTATTCCATAGGCTTAAGGTCGCCGACATTGAGAATCCAAAGACGGTCGATACCGTAGTCATAGGCGAGGGTGAGCTGTTCCCACATGTTTTGTGTGGGGGTAGCGTTGAGGAACTTGCTGTTGCGTGGTGCGCCTACATAGTCAACGTGGTAGTAAAGTCCCCACCCGCCTTTGTGCTTTAGTTCTTTTTCGGTAGGCACACGGCGCACGTTGCCCCAGTTGTCGTCGCAGAGGAGCATGATGACGTCTTCGGGTACGCGCATCCCCTTGTCGTAGTAATCAAGTACCTCTTTATATAATGCCCATACTTGCGGTGTCTCGCTTGCCTTCTTCCCTGTCACCTCGGCAATTATTTTCCGTTGGTCGGCAACGACCTGTTCGAGAAGTCTGGTGTCAGCCTCTTCACTCATTGCCTCGTCGCCATCGCCACGCATTCCTATGGTGATGAGGTCATCGGTGCCCTTGGCGCGCTCAATGCCCTCACGGAAGAACTGTTGCAGTCGCTCCTTGTTGGTGCTGTAGTTCCATGCGCCCCACTGGTCTCTATTTCGTGCATACTCCTGGTGGTTGCGTGCCATAGGCTCGTGGTGTGATGTCCCCACTATTACTCCCATCTCGTCTGCCGTTTTGCCGTTAAGAGGATCGTCTGCATAGAATGCCCAGTTCCACATTGCTGGCCAAAGCATGTTGCCGCGCAGACGGAGAATAAGTTCAAATACACGCTCGTAGAAGCGGTGGTCGCCGAAATCGGTGTCGTAGGTGTTCTTTACCCACGTGGTCAGGCAGGGAGCCTCGTCGTTGAGAAAGATACCGCGATAACGTACGGCTGGTTCGCCGTCAGTATATGTCCCTTTGTTTATATAAATGTCACTGTGCTTTTGGGTAGGCACATCAGCCCACCAGTTCCAGGGCGACACTCCAAGCTGTCGTGACAGTTCGTAGATGCCGTAGATGGTGCCACGGCGGTCGCTACCAGCAATTACGAGCGAACCGTTGTCCGTTGTTGTTATGATGAATTTCTCGTTTTTCCCTTTCAGCTGTTTTGCATCGAATAGTTTTGCTTTTGCCAAAGCGTCAATGGCATCGGAATGACCTAATGTTCCGATTATGATTTTAGCCGTCTTTACGCTCGTTATTTCCGCTTTGGTATCTGTAGTTGCCAAAGCGATATCAGAAATCAACGACTTTGCTGCACGCATTACTCCCTTACAGTCGTTCGCATCAATATGGATGTTGATGAATTTGTTGCTGTTTAAGTAATAGTCGCCGTTCGTGAAGCTGACGAAACGGTCAGCAGCAGACACTGTGAGTGTCATGAAAAACGCCGTTATGGCGAGGATGGCTGTTCCTAATTTGGTCATTTTAATTTGCTACTTTGTTTGTACAGTGGTGCAAAATTAAACCTAAAACTTTGTTTTACCTAACAAAAACGGATGAAAAATAGAAGGATGAAACAAATATTATTCTTTTAGATACATTTACAGATACTTTGCTTTGGGAAATATGTGTACCTTTGCATCATAATAATGAAACAAAAAAGAATAGTAATGTCAATAAAGCGAATTTTTACAGTTGTGACAGTGCTGATGACAGCCTTTTCAGCACTGGCTAAAGGAGAAAAAGAATGTGGAGAATGGGTTGCTACTTGGGCAACTGCCACCGAGTTCACAGGTAAGGGCGACATGCCTAAAAGCGGAACACTGACTGACAAGGCAATACGCCAGATAGTACATGTGTCGATTGGCGGAAAAACCATGCGTCTTCATTTATCCAACGAGTACAGTAAGGAACCTGTGGAGATAAAGTCGATATTCGTTGCCGACATCGAGGAGAATGCCGACACGAAGATTGAGGACATAGGCATATCAATAAAGCCAAAGACGGCACGCTACCTGAAGTTCGATGGCAAGAAGAACATTGCCATATCTGGCGGGGCAACAGCTGTAAGCGACCCTCTTGAATACGATTTGAAACCGCTACAGCGACTTGCCATAACTATTAACTACGGCAATACACCGGAAAACGCTACAAGCCATCGCGGTTCGAGAACCACATCTTATATTATAAGGGGGGAAGCTAAGCCCAAGACAAAATTTATTGACATGGAGCGTGAAGACCACTGGTACAACATCGCAACCATTGACGTTGAGGCAGAGGGACGCAGCGCTATAGCCTGCATAGGCAACTCAATAACTGACGGACGAGGAACCACGACAAACCTTCAGAACCGATGGACGGACCGACTGGCAGAGGCTTTGCAAGCCAACGAAAACACACGTAACCTTGCCGTACTGAATCTCGGAATAGGCGGCAATAGCGTGTTCTATGGTGGTCTGAGCGACCCTGCTGTGAAGCGTTACGACCGCGACTGCCTTGAGCAGGCTGGAGTGAAAACCGTGGTGGTGTTTGAAGGAGTCAACGATCTTGGTGGCATCAATGGCGACGCAGAGACTCGTGCAGCAAAGATAATAGAGTGCTACAAGGATTTCATACGCAAGGCGCATGAACGTGGAATGAAGATCTACGGTGGTACGATAACCCCGTTCCTTGGCAGTTTTTACGATGATGGCGGGTATTTCCGCGAAGCGACTCGTCAGACAATAAACAAGTGGATTCGTGAAAGCGGTGAGTTTGACGGCATAATTGACTTCGATAGCATAATACGCAACCCTGCTGACCCATCAAAGATGAAAGAAGAATATCACTGCGGCGACTGGCTGCACCCTAATCCCGCAGGATACAAGGCAATGGGAGAGTTTGCGGCAAAGGTGTTTGTTAAATGAAGAATGAAGAGTGAAGAATGAAGAATGAAGAATGAAGAATGAAGAATGAAGAATGAA
>JBJEKR010000149.1:0-10860 GCA_051878735.1 Prevotella sp.
ACCATCCACCAATCTCTGCCGACAAAGAAGGAAGGCTACTGACACAATGGCACGACATTGCTTGTTTCCCTTACTTTCTGACTTTTCTATCGCCTCTGAGAATGCGATAGAATCAACCGAGAATGTCATTCTGGGCAAATATGCGATTCTCAGAAGCCCTAAAATACCGTTTCCCCTAAAGAAAATTTCCCTGCACGTACGACCTTAGCCGCTTGCACGTACGACCTAAGGGTGTATGCACGTACGACCATAATATGCCTGCCCGTACGACCATAAGGTGCTTGGACGTACGACCATAGAATTTATGCCCAGAAAAAATGAAACAATGTGGTTGAAGATTGCACAAAAGCGACTATAATGCGCATCAAGATGCGACTGTTTCTTTTCCAGATGGCATCAAAAAACGAGTGATTTTCGAATATCATCATGTCACGAAAATGACCATTTCGGTAACATTTTGCATTTTGCCAATCGCCATATTTTCAATCAATAATAAGTCGTCGAACTCATGTTTTTTTATTTGTCTATCTGACTCTCCGTGAATGCGTCGGCACGATGTCCCATCAAGTGGATTTGAGAATAGTCATTGTCGAAGGCAGCCAACTTTTTGGGCGTGAGGCGTGGGGATGAGGTCTGTAGAAATTTATCCCCACTAATTATCTACTGACCCTTAGTTAGGTGATGAAAAGAAGAGGTGCTGCAACCAACAGATTGCAACACCTCATTTTCGCTTTCAGGAGTGTATGTTCAACTCCCATAAGTACCCAGAGCCGGGGTCGAACCGGCACGGATTGCTCCACTGGTGTTTGAGACCAGCGCGTCTACCGATTCCGCCATCTGGGCCTTTTGCGGGTGCAAAGTTACAATAATTTTGTGAATTGACAAACTTTTCCTCTAAAAAAATTAAAAATATCATCGATTATTCACCCAAAATGCGTAACTTAGTGGGCGAAATTGAATTTAACCTTAAAGAAAGGACAAAATATGAACACCAACAACTATTGTATTATACTTGCCGGAGGAAAGGGAAAGCGCCTATGGCCCTGCAGCAGAAATAATCATCCCAAGCAGTTTGTTGACTTTTTTGGATTAGGAAAGACACAGCTCCAGGAGACGTTTGACAGATTTTCAAAGATAATGCCAAAGGAAAACATACTCGTGACTACGAACACTGAGTATGCCGACTTGGTTAGGGAGCACCTTCCAGAACTTGACGAGAGAAACCTGCTGATTGAGCCGGTGAACAGAAATACGGCTCCAAGTGTGGCATGGGGAATGATGCTGATAGGGCAACGAAACATAGAAGCCAGTGTGATCGTTTCGCCTTCTGACCTGTTCGTGCTCAACGAGCAGGCGTTCGACAATAGTGTGGAGACGGGACTTGACCTGGTGAGAGAGCACGATGTGGTGCTGACAATGGGCGTGAAGCCTACAAGGCCGGAGCCTGGATATGGCTATATACAATTGGGCGAACAGGCTTTGGTAAAGGATGTGTATGAAGTAAGGTCGTTCACGGAGAAGCCGGAGCGAGAGTTTGCACAGGTGTTTGTCGATAGCGGCGAGTTCTACTGGAACACGGGAATGTTTCTTTCAAACGTCAGAAACTTCATAGGCTGCTGCGAGAAGATGTTTTTGGAGGTGGAATCGCTGATAAAGAGCAAACTGCGACCTGACGAGTTGACAGTAGATAATCTGCTGAATTTCGTAACGGAGTATTACACGGCATTTCCTAATCTCTCAATCGACTATGGTGTGCTGGAGCGTCTGGACAATGTGTGTGTCATGAAATGCTATTTCGGTTGGGCAGACCTTGGTACATGGCACTCGATTTATGAATGTATGAGACGAGGGAGCGACGATAATGTGGTGATTGACTCCACCGTGATTCTGGATAACTGCAAGAACAACGTCGTGAAGTTGCCGAAAGGCAAGCTGGCTGTGCTGAATGGTCTTGAGGGCTTCATCGTTGCCGAACACGACAACGTACTGCTGATATGCAAGAAGGGCGACACTTCAGGGCTAATGAGGAAATACGTGAACGAGATTCAGTTGAAGTATGGGGAAGAGTTTATTTAAATTAAGAATTAAGAGTTAAAAATTAAGAATGAAGAATGAAGAGTGAAGAATGAAGAATGAAGAGTGAAGGATTCCTTCACTCTTCTTTTTTTAAATTGTTTCTTATTGCTTCAGCAATTTGCTTGAACTCATCTTCGCTGAGCTTTAGCTTTGATTTGCGGAAGTCAACATCAGCCTCAGAATTCATGGGAATGAGGTGAATGTGGGCATGAGGCACTTCAAGACCCAACACCACTTGTGCCACCTTGCGGCAGGGGAAGGCTTTCTTCAGTGCTGTTGCCACACGCTTGGCAAACACCTGATACTCAGCCAACTCGTCATCGTCCATGTCGAAGATGTAGTCAACCTCGCGACGCGGAATTACGAGAGTGTGGCCCTTTGCCACGGGATTGATGTCGAGAAAAGCATAGAACTTGTCGCTTTCTGCGCATTTGTAGCTTGGAATCTCACCAGCTGCTATCTTTGAGAAAATGTCCATGATGCTATCCTTTCTTTTATCCAACAATAGTGATGTTCTCGATGCGAAGCTTGATAGTTCCGCGTGGAATCTTTATCTCCACTTCGTCGCCAACCTTTTTGCCGAGCAGCCCCTGTGCTATCGGAGTCTTGATGGAAATCTTGCCCTCGCGTAAGTTTGCCTCGTTCTCGCTCACGATGGTGTAGCTCATCCTTGCCTTGTTGGCGAGGTTTGTCATCTCCACCTTAGACAGTATCTGTACTATGTCGTTGCTGAGGCGTGACACGTCGATGATTTTTGCCTCGCTGATGGCGAGCTTGAGCTTGTTTATCTTATCTTCAAGATGCGCCTGTGCCTCCTTGGCTGCATCATACTCGGAATTTTCACTGAGGTCGCCCTTGTCGCGGGCTTCTGCTATAGCTGCTGACGCTTTAGGACGCTCAATACTTTCCAAACGTTTCAGTTCGGCCACAAGGTTATCGTAGCCTTCTTGCGACATATAAGCCATATTAATTATTTTTTTAGGGTTAAACAATCGTACTATTTCATTTTGGTGTAACACGAAAAAACAGAATTCCGACATCCTTGATGTCGGAATCCTTTAGTCATTTCATGTGTCTTCACTTTTTCTGCTGCAAAGGTAAGCATAAAAAACCATATCGCCAAATTTTTTTAGCGAAAAAAACAAAACAGCCTGGCAACATCACGTTGCCAGGCTGTTTTGAGAATACAAAATTCTTTTTTTTCAGCGAATAGGCAGTCTCTCGACTCCCTATCGCGTTACCTAAAATACTAACCTATTACCTAACTAAAAACTAAATAACTAACCTATCAAACGAAACAAATCAATCTTATTACCTAAATAACCTCTATAACTAAAAATCAAATCCAATTGTCCTATATACAAATTTTTACCTTTACGGCTTTTTTATACCTATTTGTCTTTTGACATTGCAAAGGTACAACGTTTTTCCGTATGTTGCATAACTTTTTTCCACGTTTTTGCTTTTTTCCCCTCATATATTGATACAAATCAATAGATTGTGTTCGCACACAACGAAGAGGTCAACGGGCTTGCAAACTTGCTTTTTGTAGTTTAACGCATTGTAATTCAGTCTTTTACATGCGGATATAGGTAGTAAAGGACATAAAAGAACACAAAAGCACTAATCCAACCCCCGAAAACGTCGATGGCATAGTGGGCATAGATATAGACCGTGGAGAGGCAAAGAAGCACGTAGAAAGGAGTGAGCGAGAAGAACAGACGGCGGTTGCCACTGCGCCAGGCAAGAAGCATGAGAATGGTGCTGACACCTACATGACTGCTGGGGAAAGCGGCTGTAGGACGTTCTCCCGCGTTGTGCGCGTCGGCCACCATCCTGTAGAAAAAGCCATCAGTGCAGCCAGGGCTGCTAAGACACTCGTCGTGGGTGGAAAACCAGTCGTGGACATTGGGGAACACTCCACGCGCTATCTCGTCAATGCCTACGGCATGATAATAATACTGTGGCCCCGTGACGGGAAGGGCTATATATATTATATAATAGGTGAAGAACGATGCGAGGATGACGAACGTTGCCCTACCGAACTCAGCATAGCGGCAAAAGAAGTAGAACAGCGTAACGACGGCTATCATGGGGAAATATGCCGCGTAGCCCATGTCCATCAGTTCGCTTATGATGGGGTGGCTGAACGTGGAGGCAAAGACAAGCGAGGGCTGGAAGCCAAACAACTGCTGTTCCCACGATGCAAAGATGTGGTCGAGATTTGGGAACATGCGGTTGAATTCGTAAGTGTCGGGATACCACCATGAAAGCAACGCCATCTGTGCTCCGATGCGGGCAAAGCGGGTGAGACGGCATGGCCACATCTTATAGACGAGCCATAGAGCAAAGGTCATTGCAACGATTCTTATGCGTCCGAAAAGCATCGACTCGGGGTTGTGTAGCTTTGTATAGGTGAAGAACATCAGTACTAATGTCAGCACGAGATAGCCCATCACTACCCATTCCGCAGCAAGAAGTCCCTTGTGCGGCTTCTTCTCTCTCTCAAAAAGTGTCAGAACCTTAAATTTTCTCAAATCCATTTGTTTTCCTTATACCATTTCATTGTCAACACGACGCCGCGCTCAAGGTCGTAGGCAGGATCATAGCCCAGCTCTCGACGTGCTCGGCTGATGTCGCATTTCCAGTTGCGTTGTCGCATGATGTTGTATTTGTCGTTGTTAAGTGCCGAAATTCTGCCCGTCATTCTGCCAATGTGCTCGCCGGCAAAGGTTATGATGCGTAGCAGCCACAGGGGAGCTTTTATGCGCAGTAGCCACGGGTTGCCCAGTTCACGGCGTATCAGGTCGCTGAACGTGCGCGAGTCGTATTCCTTGCCGTCGCTGATGATGTAGGTGTGTCCCACCACTCCATTGTCGAGCGAGAGGAAAACCGCCTGCACTACGTCGAGAACATAGATGAACGTGATGACCTGCGGCTTGTAGCCAACGGAGAAATCGACATGCTGCCTTATGCTTTTTGCCATGAGGAAATAGTCGCGCTCGCGAGGGCCATAGACCCCCGTGGGGCGTAGCACGATGTAGGGAAGTCCCTCGACTGTCTGTAGATAGTTCTCTGCCTTCAGTTTGCTCTTGCCGTATTCGGTGTTGGGTTGTGGCGCAGTGTCCTCGTCGATGTCGGCGTATGGCTGTTCTTCGCATACCGCTCCGCACACGCTGAGACTGCTCAGATAGACAAAACGCTTGAGTGGCATCTTAAGTTCGAGCAACGCTTCCACCAAATGACGCGTGCCGTCGGTGTTCACTCGGTAGAAGTCGGAAGAATCGATGCACTTCGTAAGACCTGCAGCGTGTACCACATAGTCAAATTCCAGTCCTTTCATCTCGCGCTTCATCTGTTGTGTGTCGTCGAAGTCGAGTTCCAGGAACTTGATGCGCTCATCGGTGAGGTATTTGCGGCTGCTTGTCTTGCGTACAGCCACCCACACGTTCATGTTTCTTTTTAGTGCCTCTTCGACGATGAAGCTGCCGATGAATCCTGTTGCGCCGGTTATCAGTATATTCATTCGTTGATGATTTTATTATGTGTTATTTGGATCCACGTATTGTCCGTCAACCTTCAATGGCTCCACATGTAGGCTTATGTGGGTGTTGTCGCCAAATCGCTGTCTCAGTCGGCGTTCAATGTTCGTGGCGTGAATGTGCGACTCGTAGAGTGTGAGGTAGCCAGGCATCCTGACGTGCATCTCTATGGCAATGCAGCTTCCTATGCGTCTTGTGCAGAGGTTGTGTACTTCACCGGCTGTAGCTTCCCTGTTGACGATATCTACAATCTCCCGTTCAATGTCTTGTGGAAGGCTTTTCTCAAGCAGTTCGTCAGCCGACTGCCGCAGCAGCTTTGCCGCCGTGACGATGATGAACAGGCTAACGATGACGGCTGCAACTGGGTCGAGCACCGCCCAGTGGCTTCCGAGAACTATCGCTCCGCCCACTCCCATGGCCGTTCCTATCGACGAGAGCGAGTCGCTTCGATGGTGCCATGCGTTGGCAACCAGGGCGGGGGAGTTGATTGTTCGTCCCGCACGGGCAGTGAAATGGTAAGCCCATTCCTTCAGTGCAATGCTGACGAGTGCCGCCGCGAGCGCAATGATTCCCGGCTGTGGCAGCTGTTCGCCATTTATGGCACGCAAGATGTCTCTTGTGCCGTTGTAGAATATCATGACCCCCACGGCAAGCAGCGCCATGCCAATGAGCGACGTTGCCAGTGTCTCGTATTTCCCGTGTCCATAGTCGTGGTCGTTGTCCTGTGGCTTTGAGCTAATCCTCACGAATACCACCACGACGATGTCGGTAAGGAAGTCTGATAGCGAGTGTACGGCATCGGCAATCATCGCCGCCGATCCGCCCACTATTCCTGCAACAAACTTAAACGCCAGGAGCACCATGTTGATGATGCTTCCGGCGAGTGTTACGCGATAGATTTTCCTTTCACGCTCTTTCTGTGTGATTGTCATTATTCCTCAACAACAGAGAAATCGTCCTTTCCTACTCCACACAAAGGGCAAACCCAATCGTCTGGAATATCCTCAAAGGCTGTTCCTGCAGCGATGCCGCCTTCAGGGTCGCCTACTTCAGGGTCATAGACCCAACCACAAGTGTCGCAAATGTACTTTTTCATGTTTTCTCCTTTTAATATTGTTATACATAATTATTTAATAACCTTCTCTATCCGCTCCAGCACTTGTTCTGGCGAGATGTTGCGCAGACATGCGTAATCACCGCGCAGACACGGCTTGTTGCCGAAAATGCTGCATGGGCGGCATGGAAGGTCAAGCTGTACGGCATCGTCAGTCGTTTGCCCCCATCCCATGAAACCTGCAAGGGGATGTGTGGCTCCCCAGATGCTCACGACCCTCGTTCCAACGAGTGAAGCAAGGTGCATGTTGGCACTGTCCATCGACACCATGATGTCAAGGTGGCTCATGAGTATCAGTTCCTGGTGCATCGTTTCAATATGCCGGCTGACGCTTACACAACGGCAATCGGCGGCGCACCACTCGTCGAAGGTCGCTTCTTCCTCCTTTCCGCGTCCGAAGAGGAAGACACGGCAGTTGGGATACTTCTTAAACAATCCTTCCACAACCTGATGCATAAGTCGGGGAGGATATACTTTCCCCTTGTGTGCCGCGAATGGAGCCATTCCTATCCACTGTTCGAAATTCTTCTTTGGCCCAACTATCGCGGGAAGAAGGTTGAGGTTGCCTCCGCCTTCGGGGAAGAGAGATTTGAAACAAAGCTCTACGGGATAGCCAAGGCGTGCGAGGACATCGGCGTATTTCTTGAACGGCGACTCTTGCTGCTCGCGTCGCTTGTTGCGTGTGGCTGTGAGTCGCCTGCGTCCTGCCCTGTCCTTGACTATGTGAGCCACGCGATAGCGGTCGATGTTGAAACGCAATCTAAGATAGTCGGAACGGAGGACATTGTGGAAGTCGGCAATGGCTGTGAAGTTCTTTGCCGTAAGGCGACGATACAAAGCATTGAGGCCTCCCACGCCATGATATTCCTTCATAAGGTCAGCTCCCATGAAACTGACGTTCGGGGCAAGGTCCTCGAACAATGAACGTGCAAAATTTCGGCTTAACACCGTGATGCGCACGTTTGGATACTTCATTGCTAAGGAATATACCACAGGCACTGCCATCGCCACGTCACCCAGAGCCGAGAATCTTATAATGAGTATGTGTTCTTTCTTCATTTGTTGACTTTACCGTATAGAACCGGATTCGTCGAGGGGTCGTTGTACATCTTCATTTGCCTATAGACCTTCATGTACTTCCTTCCCTCGGCAATATCCTCAAGCAGTTGGTCAATGGCAGTACCGAGGTCTGCTTGCTGTTCGAGTAGCACATCGAGCTTTGCCTTGCACTTCTCGCGGTGCTCGTCGCTTGCATCGGTTCTGTTGGTCTGTTCTTCCATGTGATAAATCTTCAACGCAAGGATTGAGAGACGGTCAACAGCCCATGCTGGACTCTCTGTATTCAGCCTTGCATCAGGCAGCGGCTTCACCTCGCTATATTGTTGGCGGAAGTAGCTGTCAATCTCCTCTACGAGATCGGTGCGGTCCTGATTGCTGCGGTCGATGCGCCTTTTCAGCGACAAGGCCTCGCCTGGGTTGATGTGAGGGTCGCGTATAATATCCTCGAAGTGCCACTGTACGGTGTCTATCCAGCACTTCATGTATAGGCTATAGTCTATAGCACCTCGCTCGTATGGATTGTTCATCGGGACATCTACGTTGTCGGTGAGATGATAGTCTCTGATGGCCTGATTGAAAATCTTGTTGCAGTGTTCTGAAAATGACATTTTTCTTTCCTTTTATTTGTTTTTATCTGCAAATCTATGAAAACTTTTTCAATTATCCAACAAAATCAATAGTTTTTCCGAGAAATAATGTCTTTTTTTGAAGATTTTGTGTACTTTTGCGGTCAAAAAAGAGAAAAAACATCAGAAAACGAATATCAAAACGTGTCGAATGAAGATTATTGTTGACGACAAGATACCATATATCCGTGAGGCGCTTTCCAGGATAACGCGCGACATCCTATATATAAAAGGTGCCGACATTACCGCTGACGACGTCCGCGACGCCGATGCTCTCGTCGTGCGCACAAGAACCCGATGCGACAGGCATCTGCTGGAGGGAAGCAAGGTGCGCTTTGTTGCCACTGCCACTATCGGTATTGACCATCTTGACACACAATGGCTTGACAGCGCGGGAATACGTTGGGTCAACTGTCCGGGATGCAACGCCTCTTCGGTAGGGCAGTATCTGCTCACATCGCTCATCTCGCTACAGCGCGACCACGGCATACAGCTTTCACAAGCCACACTCGGCATCGTTGGTCTTGGACACGTAGGCCGTGAGGTGAAGGCCGTGGGAGAACGTCTTGGAATGAGAATTATCGTAAACGACCCGTTTCTCGACATGCCAGGACTCGTCAATCTCGACACGATATGCCGCGAGTCAGACATAATAACCTTCCATGTTCCACTGACGTTCAATGGTCCTTATCCCACATATCACCTGGCTGACCGCGACTTCCTAATGAGCATCAGACATCGAGGAGCCGTAGTCGTGAACACCAGCCGTGGCGGAATTATCGACGAGAAGGCCTTGCTCGAATCAATGCACGACGGGGTGGTAGGACATGCCATCATCGACACATGGGAGAACGAACCTGACATTAACCACGAGTTGCTCAGAGAGGCGTATATTGCCACACCGCACATTGCCGGCTACTCTGCCGACGGGAAGGTGAATGCCGACAACATGGTGCTCGATGCACTATGCAGCTTCTTTGGCATTGACGGTCATCCCATGGTGATACCTCCTTCGCTTCCCCAGGGTTTTCACTTCACCGGCAACCCATTGGAACTTTATGATCCTATGGCCGACAGCCAACTGTTGAAAAGCCGTCCCGAGGATTTCGAGGAACAACGCGGCAATTACCGTCTTCGGAGAGAGAAATGCTGAGTGTGCGCACACAACAAAAATGTAACATAAACACCTTTTTGGGAAAAAAAAGCCTTGATTTTAGTCAAAAAACATGCACAATGATGGGTCATTTGTGCAAAAAGTGACGCTTTTTCTAAAAAATATTTGCATAATTGACTAAAAATTAGTTACTTTGCACCCGAAAACTTTAAGTAAGAAATCAGTATTAACATTTTAAACATCAAAATTATGTCAGAAATTGAATCTAAAGTAAAGGAAATCATCGTAGAAAAACTCGGTGTTGACGAGGCAGAAGTAAAGCCAGAAGCAAGCTTCACAAACGACCTCGGTGCAGACTCTCTCGATACAGTAGAGCTCATCATGGAGTTTGAGAAGGCTTTCGGCGTATCTATTCCAGACGATAAGGCTGAGAAGATTGGTACTGTAGGTGACGCCATCGCTTACATCGAAGAGAATTCAAAATAATCTTGAATGAATATAATTGGGAATTTCACTTTTCGAAATTCCCAATTATGTGTATTCAACTTTTTCAACATCATTTTTTTACATGGAATTAAAAAGAGTAGTTGTAACAGGCATGGGAGCCGTTACTCCCGTCGGCAACACTCCAGAGGAAACATGGAACAACCTCATTAACGGAGTTAGTGGCGCAGCGCCTATTACATTATTTGACGCATCAAAGTTCAAGACACAGTTCGCTTGTGAGGTCAAGAATCTCAACATCACCGAATTCATCGACCGTAAGGAGGCCCGCAAGATGGACCGCTACACCCAGTTGGCAATGATTTCGGCAATGCAGGCCGTCAAGGACAGTGGAATGGATCTTGATAGCGTGGACAAGAACCGCATTGGTGTGGTTTATGGTGTGGGTATCGGTGGTATAAAGACCTTCGAGGACGAAGTGAAGTACTACGGTGTTCACGAGGAAGACGGTCCAAAGTTCAATCCGTTCTTCATCCCAAAGATGATTGCTGACATCGCATCGGGTCAGATCTCAATACATTTCGGCTTCCACGGCCCCAACTACACGACGACATCGGCTTGCGCCTCTTCAACAAACGCACTTGCCGACGCGTTCAACCTCGTTAGACTTGGTAAGGCCAACGCCATTGTGGCAGGTGGAGCCGAGGCTGCTATCTGCGCTTGTGGAGTAGGCGGATTCAACGCAATGCATGCTCTCAGTACACGCAACGATTCGCCAGCAACCGCCTCACGTCCGTTCAGCGCTACGCGTGACGGATTCATCATGGGTGAGGGTGCAGGATGCCTTATTCTCGAGGAACTCGAGCATGCTAAGGCACGTGGCGC
>JBJEKR010000150.1:0-10850 GCA_051878735.1 Prevotella sp.
CCAATACAGGAGCCTGAACGAGCCAGTCCTTGGTCTTCTTGATATACCAGTCGGCAATAAGTGACAAACGGCTGTTGATGAAGCGAGCGTCGATACCCACGTTAATCTGCTCAGAGGTTTCCCACTTAACGCCTTCGTTGGCGAGACGACTTGGATAAGAACCTGTTGACCAACCGCTCTGACCGCCGTCGCTACCAAAGTTGTAGTTGGTGTTGCTTGTTGTCACAGGTGCGAGATACTGGTAGCAGTTGATGTTGGCGTTACCAACCTGTCCCCAGCTTGCACGGAGTTTCAGGAAGTCGAGCCAACCCTTGGTGCTCTTCATGAAACTTTCCTCAGAGATAGTCCAACCTGCTGATACTGATGGGAAGTAACCCCAACGGTGTCCGGGAGCAAACTTAGAGGACTCGTCGGCACGTATAGTGGCATTAATCATATAGCGCTCTTTCCATGACCATCCGAGACGGGCGAAGAGAGACATGCCGCGGGTTTCGTCGTAAGGAGCACCATTAACGGTCTTGTTGTCTGTTCCGTTAGTATTATTAAGGTACGCATGATCCCAATCACCGAATCCGGGGATGAGGCCGTCGTTATAGCCGCCTGAGCTGCTGCCGTTGTAGCGTGACCACTCTGAACCGATGAGTGCGGAGAAATCGTGACCGCCCTTCAGCGAGAAGTCATACTGTGCGGTGTTTGTCCACACCATCGACAGGCCATGACCGTTGCTCTGGTTGACCTTGGTGAGGGTGTTGGCACTTTGCGGAGTGAACTGGTATTCGGGAGTGAACGAACGATAGTCGCTCGTACCGTAGCTGATACCATATACTGTCTTGATTTTCAGATTCTTAATTGGCTCAATCTGCATATATACGTTGGCATCGAGCGTACCGCCCTTTGTCTGGTTGTAGCGGTTGACCATCATCGAGCCATAAGGGTTGCCGTCGTTTACGTTCCAATCGGAATTGACTGTGCTGGCATAGTCGCCATTTTCGTCATATACTGGATGAATTGGAGAAGAAGAGAATGCGCCACGGAGGTTGTTGTTCCAGATGTTACCAGTGCCCATTCCGCGCTGTGTCTTCCAAACGAAGCTCACGCGCTCACCGATGGTGACGAGTCCGTCGTACATCTTGTGTTCAGAGTTGGCACGGAAGTTGAAACGGCGGTAGTTGCTGACGTCAGAACCACCGATGACACCGTCCTGACCTGTATAACCGCCTGAGATGACGTAGGTAGAGGTCTTTGAGCCGCCAGTGAATGCGAGGCTGTGGCTTGTGGTGATGGCACCGTCTTCGATAGCCTGGTCAATCCAGTCGGTATCGTAGATATTGCCGTTGGCATCATGAATAGAGTTGAGTGAAGCCCAATCAACAGGCGAGAGTCCGCTGTTCAGACGAGCCTCGTCCATGATGGTCATATACTCCTGTGCGTTGAGCATGTTGAACTTGCGGGCAACGGTTTGCCAACCTACATATCCGTCGTAGGTAATCTTGCTTGAACCTTCCTTACCGCTCTTGGTTGTAACGAGAACTACACCGTTGGCAGCCTGTGCACCGTAGATGGCTGCCGATGCGGCATCCTTCAGCACGTCGATGCGCTCGATGTCGGCAGGGTTAAGAGTGGTGATGTCGCCACCTATACCATCTATAAGGTATAAAGGCTGTGAGTTGCCCACGGTACCGAGACCACGAATGGTAACGCTCATCGAGGCACCCGGCTGACCTGATGTAGAAACGATGTTCACACCAGGAGTCTGTCCCTGCATGGCTGCGAGTGGGTTGGTTGTGTTGAGCTTCTGGATGTCATCACCCTTCAACTGAGTAGTGGCTCCGGTGACGAGCTTTTTCTTCATCGTACCATAACCAATTACAACCACTTCTTCGAGCGACTTGCCGTCCTCTTCGAGTGCTACGTTGATTTGGTTGCCCTTTACCTTTACTTTCTTGGTCACGAAACCAATGTAGGAGAAGACGAGGGTCTGACCGTCGTTGGCTTGGATTTTGTAGTTACCGTCGAAGTCGGTTATTGTACCGCCTTGCGACCCTTCCACTTGGACAGTGGCACCGATGAGCGGCTCATTGTCCGTTGCCGAGGTCACCTTTCCAGTGATTTCCTTGGCTACAATGTTGCCTGCACCAAAGAATGTCGTGGCCTGCAGCACCAGCAGTGCGGCAACCACGAGCGTCTTTCGAGCAAGACTAACAGCGAGTGTGCTGAGCGCGTGGCTCAGACATCTTTCAAAAGATGATGTACCCATAAGTTACATTGTTGTTAGTTTGTTGTTATTATTATTAAATTTTGATTTTTGAATTTTACTCCTAATAGGTTTTCTGCTGCAAAATTAATCAAAATACTTGAAATAACAATGCAAAAATGTTACTATAATGGTACTATTTTGTTATTTGGGGTGTTGAAATGTTGCAAAATAAGTCAAATGTCGGCTAAAATAGTATTATAAGTGTACGTCAGATACCCAATCCGTCGGTAAATGAGGCATCGATAGCCTTGCTCTGCAATATCTTTGAGTAGGGTGGAATGCTGTGTGTGAGCCAGATGTTGCCGCCTACAACAGAGTCGTGACCGATGGTGATGCGACCGAGAATTGACGAGTTTGAATACACCTTTACGTTGTCTTCCAATATCGGGTGGCGAGGACAGTTCACCATGTTGCCCTGAGCGTCGTACTTGAAGCTCTTTGCACCGAGGGTCACGCCCTGATAGAGCGTCACATGGTTGCCTATGATTGAAGTCTCGCCGATGACCACTCCCGTGCCGTGGTCTATGCTGAAATAGTCGCCGATTGTTGCTCCGGGGTGAATGTCGATGCCCGTCTTTGAGTGTGCCAGTTCGGTAATTATTCGTGGCAGTACTGGAATGTTGAGCTTATGCAGTTCGTGGGCAATGCGATAGTGTGTCATGGCGTTCACTACTGGATAGCAGAATATCACTTCGCCGTAGTTGTTGGCAGCAGGGTCGTTGTCGAACATTGCCTCTACGTCGGTATAGAGTCGGCGTTTCACTTCGGGCAGGCGGTCGATGAACGTCAGTGCCAGCTCGACGGAACGTTTTGGTGTCTCTGCCTCGTCCTCGTCGCTGTTGAACAGCAAGCTGCGTGCTATCTGTTCTTTCAGCAGCGAGTAAAGAGCCTCGACGTTCACACCTATATAGTATTGGCGTATCTGCTCCTCTGGCTGCCTTTTGTAGAAATAGTCGGTGAAGAAAATTGTCTTGCAAAGGCTCACAATCTTCTTCACTGCCTCAATCTGTGGTAGCGGTGCATGACTTCCCGGAACGAAACTGTCTTCCTTCACCGTGTGGCGTGACAGTATCTCGACATTTCTCTTTAATACTTCGCTTGCTTTCACTTTTTACAAATTTTGAATTTTGAATTTTGAATTGTTCTCGCTTCGCTGCGATTTAAGAATTTCGATTTTTTAATTTTGAATTCTTAACTCAACTTTCGCAAGTAACAATACCGCCGTCTGTAGGGGCAGACCGATGTGTCTGCCCGACGCCGTAAGGCGTACCACGGAGTGCTAAATCGGTGGATGTATGTCGTTCCGACATTGGGCAGACACATCGGTCTGCCCCTACAGGCGGGAGATTACGAATAAATGCGAACCTTCGTTTCTTAATTTTTAATTCTTAATTCTTAATTCTTAATTCTTAATTAAATACTAATCTCCCCCCTAATGCTCCTCGACATGTAGTTCCTCACTTGATGCCAGTCGCTGTAGATGCCTTGCAGATACATCAGTTTTGTCACTGCGCTCTCCACGGTGCTGTCGTAACCGCTTAGCACCCCGGCTTCCTTTAGCTGATAACCTGTGTCGTAGCGTCCCATCTCTACGCTGCCAGCCATGCACTGACTGATGTTGACAATTATCTTGCCTTGCGATGTGGCATCTTTCAGGGCGCGGGTAAGCCACGGATATTGCGGAGCGTTGCCGCTACCGTAGGTTCTCATCACTATTGACCGGAGCGACGGACTGGTGATGACGTGGCGAATCAAGTCCTCCTGTATGCCTGGGAACACTGTAAAGACAATCACGCTTGGGTCGAGCATGAAGCGTGGCTGCATCGGCTTCGAGTAGTCGGGCATCAGTATTCGACTCGTGTGGTAGTTGATGTTCACGCCAGCATCGGCAAGATGCCCGTAGTTGAAGCTCTCGAAGGCATTGAAGTTGTCGGCACTCTGCTTAGTGGTGCGGTTGCCTCTCATCAGATGGCCGTTGAAGTATATGCACACCTCTGGCACCATTGCCTTGCCGTCCTGATATTTTGCCGAGGCAATCTCAATGCTTGTTATGACGTTCTCCTTGCCGTCGGTACGTAGCTGTCCGATGGGCAACTGGCTGCCGGTCAAGATAACGGGCTTCGTAAGGTTTTCGAGCATGTAGCTTAGTGCCGAGGCTGTGTAGGCCATGGTGTCGGTGCCGTGGAGGATTACGAAGCCGTCGTATTTGTTGTAGTTGTTGGAAATGACATGGGCAATGTCAACCCACAACTCCGGCGACATGTCGCTGCTGTCTATTGGTGGGTTGAACTGGTAAGTGTCAATCTCGGTTGACACTTGTTGCAGTTCGGGCACGCTTTTCAGGAGGTGTTCGAAATCGAACGGCTCCAATGCACCGGTGCGTGGATTACGGTTCATTCCGATTGTTCCACCGGTATAGATTAGAAGGACTTTGTTCGTGTACGTCATCGTTTACGTTATTTTTGTGTGCAAAAATACTTAAAATATGTGAGAAAGAAGAATTTATTTTGTATTTTTGCAATCAGATTTATCAAATAACGGTAAAAATTAATATTAACGAACAATAAACTTACAAAAATGAAGCAATTCAACGACGAAAACTTCCTGCTTGACACAGAAGTAGCGCAGGACCTGTTCCATAACCATGCGGCCAAGATGCCGATTATCGACTACCACTGCCACCTCATTCCTGAGATGGTGGCTACAGATCACAAGTTCAAGTCTATCACAGAGCTTTGGCTGGGTGGCGACCACTACAAGTGGCGTGCAATGCGTACCAATGGCGTTGACGAGCGTTACTGCACTGGCAAGGACACTACCGACTGGGAGAAGTTTGAGAAGTGGGCAGAAACAGTGCCTTACACCTTCCGCAACCCTCTCTACCACTGGACACACCTTGAGCTGAAGACTGCCTTCGGCATCACAAAGCAGCTCTCTCCTAAGACAGCCCGCGAGATATTCGACGAGTGCAACGAGAAGTTGAAGCAGCCGGAGTTCTCGGCACGCGGATTGATGCGCCACTACAACGTAGAGTGTGTCTGCACCACCGACGACCCTGTTGACGACCTCCGCTTCCACAAGCAGACCCGCGAGAGCGGTTTCGAGATCAAGATGATTCCAGCTTGGCGTCCCGACAAGGCAATGAACATCGAGAAGCCAGAGTTCCCCAAGTATATTGAGCAGCTCAGCGAGGTGTCGGGTGTCAGCATCACAACGTTCAAGGACATGATTGACGCACTGCAGCGTCGCCACGACTTCTTCCACGAGAATGGTTGCCGCCTCAGTGACCACGGTATCGAGGAGTTCTACGATGAGGAATACACCGACTCGCAGATTGAAACCATCTTTGCAAAGGCACTTAGCGGCCAGCAACTCCCAGACTTTGAGGTTCGCCAGTTCAAGAACTGCTTCCTCACTGTTATGGCTGAGATGGATGCCGATGCCAACTGGACACAGCAGTTCCACTACGGAGCAATCCGCGACAACAACACCGCCATGTACAACCAGCTCGGTCCTGACACTGGCTTCGACTCTATCGGCGAGTTCAACACCGCTCGTGCCATGAGCCGTTTCCTCAACAAGCTGAACATGAAGGGCAAGCTCACGCGTACCATATTATATACGCTCAACCCTTGCGCCAACGAGGTAATTGCCACAATGCTTGGCAATTTCCAGGGTGGCGAGCCAGGAAAGATTCAGTTTGGTTCTGGTTGGTGGTTCAACGACCAGCTCGACGGCATGACCCGTCAGATGAATGCACTTTCTGTTCTTGGTCTTTTGAGCCGTTTCGTAGGTATGCTCACCGACTCACGCTCATTCCTGAGCTATCCACGTCACGAGTATTTCCGTCGCTTGCTCTGCAACATTCTCGGCAACGACGTAGAGAAGGGCTTGCTGCCAAACGACAACGAGATTCTCTCGCGCATGGTTGAGGACATTTCCTACAACAATGCCCGTCGTTACTTCAAGTTCTATTAATATATTTAGTTGACAAGTTGACGAGTTGACAAGTTGACGAGTTATAGTTTAACGTGAGTTCGACGAAATTCTCTATATAATGCGCCAATGACTGGGAGTGTGGGCGTCCCGCCCGCACCCTGCGCTCCATCAGGCGTAAATGTCGGCTATTTGGATATTACTTATACGTCGAGGTGCGGGCGAGACGCCCACACTCCCAGTGCTTACAGCTGGGTTATACAAGTCAGTGAATTTCGTCGGACTAACGTTAGTTTAGTAGCTTAAAAATGAGCTAAAAACAAATAACTCGTCAACGTGTCAACTCTTTTTTTCGCTTCGCTCAAAAGAACTTCCCGTCAACTGAATTCAGCTTGTCAACTTAACTATCAGCTCTTCATTTCGTTACCCGAACCCAATTCGTCAACAATCCCCTATTATTTTGTTCCAAAATACCTTAGGAAGTTATATTTCACGCCGTGGGATGTACGTTTCACGCCGTGAAATATACGTTTCGCGCCGTGGAATATACATTTCACGCCGTGAAACATAAAATCCTTAGGCTGTGGCGAAATGTTTATAAGGGAGTAAGAGCAAGTTGCTAACTATGACTAAATCATATTAGCTTATACCCTATTCCCCTGACATTGATGATTCTGACGGAAGGGTCGCGGGAGAGTTTGCGGCGCAGTTTGGTGATGAAGACATGGAGGCTGCGGGTGTTGAAATAGCTGTCGTCGCCCCATAGTTCGAGAAGGATGTCACGGTTGTTTACCACCTCGCCTTTGCTGCGGCAAAGAAGGCGGAGGATTTCCGACTCACGATGGGAGAGGGGGATGATTTCTGTCGTGGTGTCGACGGCGGCGTACAGCAGATGCTCCTTCAGGGTGTCAAGCTGGTAGTCGCCAATGACATATTTTGTCGGCTCTTCCTCTCGCGAAGTCTTGGAAGGGATGAATGCACGACCTACGAGAGCCTTTATTCTTACTATCAGTTCGAGCATTCCGAACGGTTTGCGCAGATAGTCGTTGGCTCCCGACTCAAATCCCCTCACCACGTCCTCCGTCTCAGAAAGGGCAGTGAGGAACAGAATGGGAGTGGTGATGTCCTTGCTCCTTATCCTACGCACCATCTCATATCCGTCCATGTTGGGCATCATCACGTCAGCAACCACCACGTCGGGACGTTCACGGAAGAATATCTGCAATCCATGCTCTCCGTTGTCGGCTGTCATGACTTGGAAGCCTTGCGACTTGAGCGTGTCGCGAATAATGACGGCAAGAGTCGTCTCGTCCTCCACCAATAGTACCTTTGTCGCGCTGTTCATCTGAATAAGAGTTTGAATGTTGTTCCACTTCCCTGTTCGCTCTCCACATCCACTGTTCCGCTGTGAAGTTTCATCATCGTTGCCACATAATACAGTCCCAAGCCGTAGCCTTTCACTTCGTGCAGGTTGCCGTTGGGCACACGATAGAACTTGTCGAAGATGTGCTGCTGATGGGCTTTAGATATACCAATGCCGTTGTCGCTTATCTTGATAACGACGTTGCCGTCGCTGTCTTTCGAACAAGATATAGCAATCTTCACCTTCTCGCGAGAATACTTTACGGCATTGTCGAGGATATTGCCTATAATCTGCGTGAAATGCTGGCGGTCGGCGTTCACCGTGAGGTCGTCGGGAACGACATCGAGGGTTATGTCTGTCGGCTTTTTAGCCCTTAACCGCTGTTCATCCACAATGTCGGCAAGTGTCTTACGCACGTCCAGAGCTTCCTTGTGCAGGGTGAAGGTCTTGCGCCGTTTCATGCTCGTTGATAGTATCTGCTCTATCATGCCGCCAAGTTTTCGCAGTTGTTCAAGCGACATTTTCAGGTAGTTTTCCCTTGTCTCTCGGTCGAGGTCATCGGCGAACTGTAGCAGTGCGTCGTTGGCAGCGTATGCCACGGACACAGGAGTCTTCAGTTCGTGGGTGATGTTATGTGTGAAATCGTCCTTCATCTCCTCAATCGACCGTTGGCGAAGCATTGTCCTGATGAGATACCAGAACACGAAAGCGAGAACGAGGAATGTCGCGGCTGAACTGGCGAGTATTCCTGTCATTTGCTGCAGTACGCTGCCGCCGAACGGTTCTATATGCAGACGATAAAGGCGATTGTTGGACACGTCATATTTATAGTCGAAGACAAGTGACTCGTCGGAAGGCACATAGCCAGGGGTGGCGACTGTTGCGAGGGTATCGATTTTCACTCCTGCCATCTCCTGTGGCACAACACGCAACTGTTCCAGCCGATGTCGTGAGTCGATATGCCTCTCGTCCAGTCGTGCGGTCAAAAGGCTGTCGAACACTCTCACGTCGGGTTCACTGACCATGTCAATACCCGAATGTATGCCCTGTTGCATCATCCTTGTAAGGTCATCCACCGACTGTTTTTTATCTACCATTCCCACAAACATTGTCTCCTTATTGCCAACTACTGCCGACTTGGTAGCATTGTCTGTGCGTTGAGAGTTGATGTTCACATACAACATCCGTTTTTGTCCGTTTCTCCTTCGCTTTACGGTAAGACTGTCGCGCCATCCTCCTTGCTGAATCACGATTGCATCGGTGTCGTTTCGCGTCACCTTCGTCTGAGTGCCTTGGTTTACGAGTCTGTTGTCTTTGTCAAGCGCATATCCTGTTTGGAACGATACCTCGCCATGTCTCGCTTTCTTGTCGTTCGACAGTTTTGCTATTCTCAGTACCAGTTCGTTGTAGTCGCTTATGCGCATTGCCTCCCTGACATCCGTCTCCATCTCCTGTTTTTGGGTGACGTAGAGGTTGTAGAGCCAGTATGACTGATAGACGAATATCGCCGTGAGGGCAGTGCATACCAATATTGTTATGGTCTTCAACGGTAGTTTCATGCTGCAAAGATAATACTATTTCTTATTAACCAGAAGGAATGGTAAGACTAAATAACACTTTTCTTCTGCGACGATAAGACTGCATAACACAAATACTTTCGGCAATCATTGTCTTTGTCGTACCTTTGCTCCCAAAATTATGAATACAATGAGAAAAACGATTATCACATCTTTTATTATCCTTCTGCCACTTTGTGCCAGTGCGCAGGAAGTTAAGGATTCTGCTGCTGTAGCATTCAGCGACAGCGTGTTTCAGACTTTGCCCGAAGTGATGGTTTCGGGCAACAAGCCTGTAGTAAAGGTTGACGGAGCGAAACTTGTGTTTGATGTTGGGCAACTGATAAAGGACAAGCCAGTGGATAACGCTTATGACGCATTGAAATATCTGCCCGGAGTAACTCCACAAGGCGACGACATCAACCTCAGTGGTATGCCTGTCTCGCTGATGGTCAACGGCAAACTGACCTCAATGACTCGCGAACAGATTGTCTCTCTGTTAAAGTCTATGCCTGCAAGTCGTGTGCAGAATGCAGAGGTGATGTATTCTGCTCCAGCACGTTATCAGGTTCGTGGAGCATTGATAAATGTCACGTTAGAGAAGGATGCATCAAAGGAGGCCTCGCTACAGGGAGAACTGTATGCCAAGGCTGAGGCGCAGGACGAAGCTCACTTCAACGAACGCGCCTCACTCGCATTCCACAAGGGCATCGTCTTTGTTGACGGATATTATTCCATGTCTCACGGCAAGTCATACAATTCTACCGACAAGACGGGAGTACACACTCTCAATAACGGCGAAAAGCATGACATAGACACTCGTATGGCTATATGGGGCGACAGCCGTCCCGTTCACGACTATCGCATTGCCGCCGACATCGACTTTGCCAAAGACCATCAACTCAGCGTCAGTTATTCGGGAAACTACAAAGAGAAGAATCAGCATACGGAGATGAGCGGATTACAAACCTCGTCGATGGACAACCATATCAAGGACATTCTGCATAATGCGCATCTCGACTACACACTTCCCATCGGACTCAACTTCGGAGCCGACTTCACTTATTATGAAAACAATATAGAGCAAGACCTGACCAGTGAGCTATTGGGCAATAAATTAGATTTCATCACCACATCACAACAACGCATCAACCGCTCAAAGTTTTTTGCTCGTGAGGAACATCGGTTGGGAAAGAAGGCAATGGTGAACTACGGAATGGTATATACCCACATCATCGACCATAGCCGACAGGAGTATGTGCCGACGGGAAAAACGACTGCCGAACAACTCCCCTCGCCCCTATCCTCTCGCCGCACGGAAAACATCCTCAACATCTATGGAGGAGGCTCAGTAAAGCTGAGCGACAAACTATCCACAGAGTTCTCGCTTGCCGCCGAACATTCGAAGACTGCTATATGGAAAGAGTGGGATTTCTATCCTACTCTTACCACCACTTATATGCCAAAGTCGGGACGAATGTGGCAGTTGGCGTTCACCGCCGACAAGAAATATCCCGATTTCTGGGCTATGCAGAATGTCACGTCCTATTACGGAGGCAACTACGAACAGATTGTGGGCAACCCTGCACTCAAGCCCTCCAAGGACTTTAATCTTTCGCTCGTACATGTGCTTCACAACAAGTACATCTTCCGTGGTTGGTTCACACACACGAAGGACTATTACACCCAAACCATGTTCCAGGCTCGCGATAAACTGGTGGAGATTGACAAGTTCGAC
>JBJEKR010000151.1:0-2445 GCA_051878735.1 Prevotella sp.
TGGCCACATGGAAAGCCACGTCCGACTTTCTGCAATGCCAGCAGGTGCATAATGATATTCTCCTTACATACGAAGACGATTTCAACAAATACTCCCGTCGTGCCAATCCCGACCTTCTTCGCCTCACGCTCCATGGCGTGTGCCACCAAATAGGACAGAAGCTGACCTTCAATCAGATTTCCGACGGTCTCCGCAGTTATCAGATTCGCGAAGCCCTCCATCTGCTTACCCTTGCCGGCATTATCACTCCCGTGGTGGCTACCGCTGCCAACGGTTTTCCGCTTGATGCCGAGGCAGATGAGCGTCGCGTGAAATATCTGTTTCTCGACTCCGGTCTCCTGCTTGCCGCATTGCGTCTCGACGGCAACGTATCGCAGGAACTCGTCAAGCTGATTATGACAGGCACTCCACAGGATTTGGTGAATAAAGGCAGCATCACGGAAATGGTGGCAGGACTGGAACTGATGCGCTATCAGGCTCCAATACAGCGCCCGCGGATGTATTATTGGGAGAAGACAGGCAAGAGCATCGCCGAAATCGACTATCTCACCGTTAAGGATATGCGTGTCCTCCCCATCGAGGTAAAGGCTGGCACGCAAGGCGGCATGAAGAGCCTCTGGATGTTCATGCGCGAGAAACACCTCACCGAAGCCGTCCGCTGTTCGCTGGAAAACTTCGGCTCGTTTGAATACATCGACAAGGAAGATGACAATGCCGTGCGCCATGTCCGCATCTGTCCGCTGTATGCAATCAGTAACCTATTCCCAACCCTTCCCTGAAATGATGGGCTTGGGAAGGTTCCCAGTATCATATCTTCTTTACGTATATAATCTTCTTACACATTCCGCATACGAGATTCATGCCTGTCCAAAACGAACTGGCGACAACATTCTTTCCCATAGCTTCATGCCATAACTTATAGTGCCACTTTATCATCGTCGTATATCCATGTGTGGATATGCTGCCTATACGCCCCCTGCGATATTTTGCCAAACACTCATCAAGCAGGTGGCAGTCCAACTTTCCACAAACCTTCAACCACATGGCATAGTCATTGTTCTTCTTGATGTCCGCTATCTGCAACAACCCATACCTTTCCCTATTATACATCACCGTCAGGCATCCTGGCCAACAAAAGCTATACATGCCCAATTTGGTTACATGTTTTGGTCCCGATATAACCACACCAGTCTTCTGTCCTTCATTGTTTATTTCCTCATATCTTGTATATGAAAAGTCATATCCATTTTCTGCCATAAACCTCAGCTGTTTCTCCAGTTTCTCAGGCATCCAAAGGTCATCAGCATCCAAGAATGCAATCCACCTGCCCTTTGCCCTACGCAAAGCGTTGTTACGAGTGATAGCAGCTCCCGAGTTTTTCTGGTTGCACTCATACTTTATCTTGCTTCTTATCTCTGGATTCTCAGCAATAAACTCCTCAACAACTTCTTTTGTATTGTCTGTTGAGCAGTCATCTTGTATCAACAACTCCCAGTTTTTATAGGTTTGCGACAGTACACTGTTTATGGTCTCACTGATAAAGGGCGCACAAGCCCATGTCGGTGTTATTATCGACACCAATCCGTAGTCATTCATTGTATATCAAATTTTCTATATCCTTTTCCAAACGAAGTGCCACACCATCCACATCTACGGCCATAGAGTTTCAGACGGATATTTTGCCATAATCAGCTCTTATATAAATATTTGGACTCACGCGAAAGGACATACGGCAACGTCGCCTGGTGGCCTATTGTCACCAGGTATATATCAAAAAATTTACATAGAAACCATATAATTTAGATTACATAGTAGTGGTGTTTAGTCTTCCTACCATATATGGACACTCGCGCAACCATTAGTCAAAGTTAAGGTTAAATCGTTATCCTTAGTTGTTCCTATTGTCATGTTACAACACGTCGGCACATCCCATTAATTTTGGCTGTTTACCTGCGCTTAATTCCAAAACGTTTCTTTTGTTTTGTTGAAAGTGTATCCGTAGTTTCTAAAATATCCACAATGCCACTCATGTCATCATCATTAAGTTTCCCAAAATATGTCCCTCGTTTTAATTTACTTATTGGAATACTGAACAACTCTCCACAATCCGCATAGCTATCATAGTCAAGGAAATCTGGATAATCATCCTGTTTTAGTAAAAATTGTGCAGACAAATACTCATCAGAGAAACTTGCCTTTGGACTCATTTTTGTATTAACCAAAACAGAACCATAACAAACTTCATTTACTCTGTCCACACCAATAAGAACTATCCGTTTGGGCTTTTCCGTCCTTCCGTTCTTGAAAACAAGTCCTTCCTCCTCTGACAACACCGTCAATATAAGCGCACCCTTCTGCAGACGCTCATCCGTAACCGCACGCTCTGTTGCCAAATAGTCCGCCTGCAACTCTCTTAAGTCCATGCCAAAGCCCTGCGGTTAATTT
>JBJEKR010000152.1:0-2432 GCA_051878735.1 Prevotella sp.
TGTTCGTTGAGCCTAAGAAAGAAGTCAATCCCTCTCCACGGGCTTGCGCCATCACTGGCAAGCGGTTGACCGAAGCCTTGGGACTGCCCGCAGTATTCATCCTTGCGCCCGGCCCCACCTACGAGCGGCACAGACTGGCGGAGAAGGGAGTCTTCTTTGTCATGTCCGAGGAATATGCCCACCTACCTGGCATCATTGCATTGGAGAAGACAAGCAACAGGAAGATAGCCGAGGTGCTGACCCCAGTGGCACAATACCTCCTGCTCTATCACCTGCAGGTCGGCAGTCTTGAAGGAATGTCGCCAAGAGACATTGCGCCCTTGCTTCCATATTCCTATGAAAGCGTCACGTTGGGTGTCACCTGCCTTGAAGATGTAGGACTGTGTCAAAAGATTCAGAACGGACAGCGCAGCAAGGTGGTACACTTTGAGCTGAAGGGCAAGGAACTGTGGGACAAGGCGCAGAACGTCTTGCTGTCACCCGTAGAGAACCTTATCTATTGCGATGACATACGCTTGGATGCGGAATATCCCGTATGCGGCATCAATGCCTTGGCACATTACACCATGCTCAACCCCGACAGGGAACAGATGATGATGATGACAAGCAAGGAATACCGTGCCGTCAAGTCGGCTGATGTCATGGAGAATCCCAACATCTATGATGGCAACTATATCATAGAGGTATGGAAATACCCTGTCGTCAGCAAGATTGGCGACAAGAACCAGTGGGTTGACCGCCTTTCCCTTGTCCTTTCGTTGAGGGAGGACGATGACCCGAGAGTGGAAAAAGAAGTAGAACGAATAATCAGTGAACAGAAATGGACGGATTAGACAAGTTCCGCGAGGCTTTTGCGACCGGACTGTTGGACCAACTGGATGAATTGTTTATATAAGCATAATTATTTATTTTCTTTTTGTTGAATGAATATGAATAACACATATAAAAAGAGCACACTGTATGAGAGCGAAAAGATTCTTCTTGAAACGCTTAGAAATACTTATCCAGAAAGAGAGAAGGCTCTATTTGTTGCAGATGGTCTGTGTTGGGCTGATATAAGTAATAATATGCCTGATACATCAAATTGTAATTGGCCTGAATGCCTTTGGACTGATTCAAAAAGGAGGGTACTCTTTTTGCTAAAAGAACCTAATGGAAACGGGAATGAAGATTACAAAGATTGGAATTGGGCTGTGAAGAACGAAGCTTTTGGTAATGCGTTGGCGTACTGGCTTGAAGGTATAATTACAACAACGTCTATATTCTGCCCCCAATACGAAGATTTACCTCCAAGAGAAAGCATTTTTAAGAAACACCCTCTGGCTATTGTAAATTTAAAGAAAATTGCAGGAGGAAGTTCTGCAAATTGGAATGAAATATGGAAATTTGCAAAACGTGATAAAGAGTTCTTGGTTGCTCAAATTAGAGATATTCTAAAACCTAATATTATCGTTTGTTGTGGCAGTAACGATAGTAATAATTGGAATGAGAAGGTTATAGCCATAGCATTAGACTGCATTTTTCCCGATAAGAAGAACGACTTCAAGAAAATTAATGACTGGTGCTATTATGATTCGGATGGAGACATCTTATTAATTGATTCATATCACCCATCTTATCCAATCAGTAACACAATAAAAATAAATATGCTCTTTCATGGTTTCCAAGATTTTATTTTGAAATGTAAATATGTTGATTGATTTATTATATATCTTATAAAAAAGACATGAAGATACAATACGCATCCGACCTGCATCTGGAGTTTGCAGACAACTGGCGTTATCTGAAAGCCCATCCCTTGGAGGTGACGGGCGACATATTGCTGCTTGCCGGCGACATCGGCTATCTCGGCGATGATAACTACTCCAAGCATCCCTTTTGGGACTGGGCATCGGAGAACTACAAGGAGGTGCATTGCTGCATGGGCAACCATGAGTTCTACAAATACTATGATGTGGCGACACTGCCCGACGGCTATCTCTTGGAGATACGTCCCAACGTGTTCAGCCACTACAATGGTATCGTGAGGATTGGCGACACCGACATCATCCTCTCCACCCTTTGGTCGAGGATTCCTTTGGAGGACGCTTACTTCACCGAGCAAGTGATAAGCGACTTCCGCCGTATATTATATAAAGGTGAGCTGATGACCCATGCCCAATTCAATGCTGAGCATGAGCGAAGCCTCACGTTCATCAAGGATGCTGTGGCAAATTCGCAAGCTGCTCATAAGATTGTCGTCACACATCATGTGCCATCGTTCCGTATGCTCCACCCAAAGTTTCAGGGCAGCAAGGCAAACGGAGCTTTCACCGTCGAACTGGAGGACTATATCGCCGACAGCGGCATTGATTATTGGATATACGGACACTCACATACAAACATCGATGCCAGGATAGGCAATACCCAATGCCTGTCCAACCAGTTGGGCT
>JBJEKR010000153.1:0-2397 GCA_051878735.1 Prevotella sp.
TCAATACTGCCGTCATGCGGGTCGGGTCCATCTGCTTGTTGTTATGTGCGAAATAGGTATGGGAGAGTTTCTCGTTTTCTTCCATACGCTTCAGTTGAATCTCCCGTTCCCTTTCCTGCTCCTTGATCCATTCCGGGTCATCGTCAAACAAAGAGAGTTGGAGATAATCGGAACGTGAAGGAGCTTTTGTCTCAAAGATACGTTGCATGATGGTTTCCATAAGCGAACTGTCGTTGTCGGCAATGGGAAGATACACTCCTAATTTCTTGCGTATTTCTTCCTGCTTCTTATACAGCACATTGAGCACGATGTCATCCACTGGATTGTTCTTGGAATGCAGTGTAGATACCAATACCTCAGGCGAGGTCTGGCCGAAACGGTCAATACGTCCGTTGCGTTGCTCCAGTCGATTGGGGTTCCAGGGCAGGTCGTAATGAATGATGGCTTCGAAACCCTGTTGAAGGTTGACACCTTCAGAGAGGCAGTCTGTGCAGACAAGCACATGAGACTCTTCACGTGAAAGGTCGTCAATCTTCATCTTGCGCTCTTCGTCGGCCAGTCGGCTGGTTACGATGCCCACAGCCACCTTCTTGAATTTTCTGTCTTTGGCAAGATGCTCGGCGATGTATTTCCCAACATATTCAGCAGTCTGAATGTATTGGCAGAACACAATGGGATTCATGCCGCTGTTGAGGGAGAAACGCACTATCTCCAATGCCTGCCTCACTTTTTCATCGCTGTCAGTGGCTTTGATTTCATTGAGCGTCCTGATGAACTCACGGAACTTCCGCTTGTCGGAGTTGTCAACCTGTTCCAATGCCTCTGGTACGACATCATCATTATTGAGCAGGTCTTTGAGCGGTTCATTGAAGACATATACCTTTTCTCCCGTATCATCCGTATTCTGTGCAGAAGAATCTGTGTGTTTGTCAATCTTGTTCTGGAGCATACTGATACCTGCATCAGGACTTGACATCACACCACGCATCAGAGCAAGCAAGTCCCAATAGATGTATCGCTGCTTGCGGCGATTTTCATTGCTTGCTCGCTTGATGCCCGTCTTTACATATTCCATCAGGTCGGCAAGCAGGTTGCGATAGATGGGCTTGAAGGAGTATACTTCATTGCTCGTTTTGTCTATCGGAATCCTTTTTGGAAAAACCACCTCACCACCAAGATAGTGCTTGATGTCAGCACGGCGGCGCTGCACAAAATAGTGGGACAGCTCTTCCCGCTCAGCCTGTGTCTTCAACTCGTAGTTCTCGAACTTGGGATTAAGCAAGCCGATAAGCGACTGGAATTCCTCGGTCTGACCGCTATGGGGAGTAGCTGTCAGCAACACCAACTGCTGATTAGGCTTATCAGACAAGTCCTTCAACAGACGATAGCGTTGTTGCTGATATTTGTTGGCACCAGTTGGTTTGGCACAGGTGTGGGCTTCATCAACAATGATAAACTCAGGACAGTGGTCGAGAAAAACGTTGCGACGATTGTCTTGTTTGATAAAGTCGATGGAGATGACTTGATAAGGAATGTCACGGAAAAGATTCTGGTCGGGACGCAGACGCTTTTCCAGACGGCTGACCGTGGAGGAACGGATGATTTCAGCATCCAGTCCGAACTTGTCCTTTATCTCGTTCTGCCATTGTTCGCACAAGTGAGGAAGGCAAACCACAGCAAATCGGTTGATCTCACGGCGGTCGAGCAATTCCTTGGCAATGAGCAATGACTCTAATGTCTTTCCTATACCCACATCATCCGAAATGAGCAACCTAATCTTTTCCTGCTTCAAGGCGAGAATAAGTGGCACCATCTGGTATGGACGAGGTTCAAAGCCCAATCGGCCAAGACATTGGAATGGTCCGGCAATGTCACGAAAAGACAAGCGGCAGGCATTGTACAACATCTGCGCCGCAGACTTGTAGCTGTTGCGCCCAATGTCCTCAGACGAAGGACGGCGGAAATCGTATGACTTGATTTTCAGCTCGTCTCCATAAAGAGGGAGATAAAGGCTTGTCATCTCGGCATCTGTACCGCCGAGAGGTTTTATAGTCAAGAGCTCGTCGCCAACAGACTGCTGCACTACCCATGGGCGGTCTCTAAACTCAACTAATGTTCCTGTACTATATCGTTGCATATCGCATGTTAATTTACTGGAGTGAATATATCCGGATAACTATCTATGAATTCCTCGATAGGAGTGGCGTAATGCCAGGCAAGAACTATGAAGCCCGCATCCTCAAGCACCTCACGCTTCTGTCTGTCATCCTCCTTGACCTCTGGCAGGTCATGAGGTGTACCGTCGCAAAAGATGACGATGCGGTCGCCATACATGAAGTCTGGCTGCACATAATATTCGTCGGGAAACATCGGCTGTGCCTTGTCTGGCAGACGGAG
>JBJEKR010000154.1:0-2393 GCA_051878735.1 Prevotella sp.
AAAATTAATACTATGCCCATGGATGGGCGTTGCCTCTGACCTTCGGTCTTCCTCCTCCTCGCTCGGGATAGCTGGAGCAAGCTCCGCTCTCCGCTCACTCGTTCGTCGGTTCTCATCAAATTCTCTCTGGGAGAAGCTTTCGAAGAAATAGCCTCTCTCGTCCTTGAAGACGCGTGGCTCAATGATGAGCACGCCGTCGATTGAAGTCTTTATAATTTCCATATTTGAAATCCCCTTTTTCAGAGAAGATATACTTACCTTGCCCGAGAAGTAGTACTTACCTTGCCGATGAAGTATATCTTCTCTGAAATATCAGTAGTATTGTGTTTTAACTTTGACCTTAACATTGACAGATTATCAACTTTGACGTTAACCTTAACCTTGACTCCATTTTCAATATTTAAGGCTAAAAAAAGTATGTAAACATAAATGGCAAAGTATTTAAAGATACTTGGCAATGTATGTTTAGATACTTGGCGAGGTATATTGAGAGCCTAAAATACGAGACTGTTGACAACCTGAAGTGGGTAGTCATTATTATGGGATGATATGAATAAAATAATGTGATTAGTACGACAGAAGGGAACGATCCTCCATCCGCCCAGGGCGGATTGCCGGCATGTCGTAAATAGGGTGGTTAATATCAATTTATGCATTAATCATCATTTTCTTCTGAATCGTCATTAGGGAGCTGGAGACGATCTGTGGGCGGAAGATAGTTAGAGGCTCGTTCAGGGGAAATGATGGAATGGCCTATTTGCTCTTCTAGCTTCTTGCGGGCTTCGCCTGCTATCTGTCCGCCTTTGTGGGCTATCTCAGCACTTTGACGATAGCCTTTGGGATTC
The DNA here is from genome assembly GCA_051878735.1 of Prevotella sp. Classification (GTDB taxonomy): domain Bacteria; phylum Bacteroidota; class Bacteroidia; order Bacteroidales; family Bacteroidaceae; genus Prevotella. Next base: position 846 of record JBJEKR010000154.1, read on the forward strand.
CGAGCTTTAGAGATTTCGGCCGTGGAGGCTTCGGCAAAGATGTTGAGGGCGAGTTCCATGTTTGTCATATTGTCGCGGAGGGATTCTTTGTGAAGACCTTTATAATGCTTGTACTGTGCAGTGGTCTTGCCGCTCCATTCCTTGGTGATGATGTCAGTGAGAGTCGCGTATTGCTGTCCTTCTTTCACTCCAGCACGATCCCATTGGCCTTCAGCCTTCCTCAGACGCGACTCGGGATAGTTCAAGCAGCAAAGCTTGCTTGACTCTCCTCTCGCTGCTCCCTCGGTTCATCAGTAAGCGCTTTGCGAATTTCGATTGACTTGAGTCGCTGATTTATCCATTTATCTGAATAACCCACGCGACGATAGTCATTATATGCCTGTTCAAAGTTGAGCTCTGGGTCTTGCATCTGGTCGAGGCGGTCGGAAGCCACCTGTGCCATCCACTGCTTGAAGGGTTCTGCCTTCTTGGATGGAATGGACTGGATAATGCGGAATAGTTGTGGCTGAGTGGCGACATCGGTGAGGTATCGTTTGCCATCTTTGGGGGACACGAGTTTCAGTTGGTGACAATTTGTCACCGACTCATTTCCTTCTTCCACGAGACGTTGTTTTAGTTTGTTCCAATACTTTCGAGCGGTATCATAATCTTTGCTCTCTGTAAAGATCCAGCAGATGTCGATAATGGAAAAGTACCATTGCTGCTCTTCCTCTGACCATACTGTTCGCACCTTCTGGCCTTCAAAGAGTTGTATCTTGAAATTGTTCTTGTCGTCTGCCATATTCACGGACATTCGTTAGTTAATGTAACTTCGTATATTCTTATTGTCAAGTTGAATTCTATAATTGGCGAAGTATTGGTAGAGTATTCACCAAAATCATCGCAATTTCGCAACAAAGATACATATTTTTCTTGAAACACACAAGTAATATGCTGAAAATGTGCAAATTTGTCAACCTTAACTGTTGTTTTATAACCACGGACTGAGGTCGATGGCGTCATCCACGATATGCATGGGTGGCGTTGGGTAGCAGCTTAGGGTCAGAGGACAGGTTCCAAACTCATTTTTATCTTGTGAGGATATATTACCCCGGATATTGTTCGAATTCATAGGGGTGCGGTAGGTCTTCCTGCCATGTTGCTTGTTGCGTAATGGAGCTGCATGAAATCATAAAAAATTATAATACTATGATGAATACGGACATAGACACTCGATGGATGTCATAGTTGGGAATTATGATTTGGGGGCTTTCCTATAATATCCGCCGGTCTTTCTTGACCCACGTCTTTCAACGATTGCTAATTCCATAAGACGAGCAACATATCTTTTTATGGTACGCATACTTTTACCTGTGAAAGTCATTATGTCGCTAACCTGCACACCTGGATGCGCTTCAATAAACTTCACAATGGCCAACTCATCGGCATTTAATGTATCATTTATCGTGCCATTTATCGTGCCATTTATCGTGCCACCCTCTTTACGTGGCGATAGACTATCCTTGAATCGTACAATAAGTGTCACGAAATGAGGGTCAACACGGAACT
>JBJEKR010000155.1:0-42291 GCA_051878735.1 Prevotella sp.
AATATCATGAAGTAACATTTTGTCGTACTACCATCACAAAGGGTGGGAAAGTTCATTTTTTAATTCTTTAATCTCTCATGCGGACAGGTCCGCTTGAGACCTACTCCCATCCAGGATTCTGGGTTAGATTAGGATTGAGCTGACGCTGGTCGGAGGGCAGCGGATAGAGATAGTTCTTCTGCTCCCACTGGCGTCCGTCGTAGAGGATGATGCAACCCTCGGCGTTCTTTGGGCGCGACTGCTTCGACCAGTTGGTCTCAAACCATGTACCGGTCATCTTCACTCCCACCTGGTCCTCAGGCATCTCAGTCTCTGCGGTCTTCCAACGCTTGAGGTCGTCGATGCGGAATCCTTCGAGATAGAGTTCTATGGTGCGCTCGCGGCGTATCTCCTCGCGCATCGACAGGCCGTTGGCCGTCACGAAGCTGTTGGAGAGCTTCGGCATTGTGGGATTCACGCGAAGGCGAACGAGGTTGAGACTCTTGTCGAGGTCGCTATCGGAAATCTGGTCGTTCATCTCATAGATAGCCTCGGCGAAGTTGAGCAGCACTTCGGCATAACGTATGATTGGGAAGTCCATCGACTCGTAGTAGTCGGCACCCTCATGCTCCACGGCCCATTTCTGGTTCTGGTAGCCGGAGTTGGAGCGCACGTCGGCAGCCTTGCTGTTTGCGATGTCTTCGTCGTCCCATGTGATGCGCCACTTACCGTCGTTGTCCCAATGGTATTCGCCGTGCCAAAGCATGTCGTTGTCCATGCGGGCGTCGCGGTTCTGGAATTCCGAGGTGGCAGTGTCATATCCCTTGAAGAGCGGACTCTTAGTGATGGGCAGACCATCGGAGCAAAGGAACATGTTTGCCATCTTGCGAGTTACGAAGCAGGCATTGGCGAGATAGCCGTGGGTGACGTTGAGTCCGAGCTTGTCGCCATAGCGGTGACGCTTGCTCCATATATATTCGGTATTGGCAGACTTCGAGAGGTTGAGCGGGTTGCACTGTATGCCGTCTTCGAGGATGAACATGTAGCGGTAGCTCTGGTTGATGTTGTTGTTGCCCTTGTTCACGAGGTCGTCATAGTAGAAGAGCTTGTAGGGGTTGCCGTCCTTCTCGATAATCTTCTGCGTGGCTGTCTTGGCACGGTTCAGGAGAGCCTTTGAACGCTCGGTGTTGTTGCCGTTGCCCTCATGGAACTTCTGCCATGTGCCTTCGTAGAGAGCCACTCGCGAGAGCATTGCCCAAGCGGCGGCCTTGCAGAGTCGTCCGTCCTCGGTTGGAGTCTCGGGCAGTAGCTCGGTGGCCTTCTCAAGGTCGGCAATGCACAGGTCGATTACTTCGCCGCGCGGATTGCGTGGAGCGTAAAGCTGTTCGTTCTCGATGTCGAGCGGTTCAACGACTATCTGTGCATCGCCGTAGATCTGCACGAGTTCGAAGTGGAGGTAGGCACGGAAGAAATAAGCCTCGCCCATAGGCTGTGCTATCTCCATCTGGTTGGCATACGCCTCGGCGTTCTTCAGCAGCAGGTTGGTGTAGTAAATGCGCTTGTAGAGTGTGGTGAAGTTTCCGTCCTTCTCCGGCACGGTGTTTGTTCCCATGCTATATACGTTCTGCGACGACTGGCAAACGATGTCTGAACGGTGGTCACTGTGTACACCGCCACCGAGTGTGTTCTGGTAGTCTGTACCGCTCTGCAGGTCGTGGGTCCATCCGTAGAACTGGTTGGCGAAGAGCTGGAAGTTGTCGGCCTTGCTCCACACGAGGTTGTCGCCAAGCGAGTCCTTCGGGTCGAGGTCGAGACATCCCGAGAGCGAGAATGTCAGCAGTCCCGCGCATATATATTTATATAATGTTGTTTTCATAATTGTTTAAGTTGACAAGTAAACGAGTTGACGAGTTGACAAGTTGCTTGTCGTCACCATTTACTCTTGTTATTTACTATTTTTTTTTCAATCTTCAATCTTCATCAGAATGTCACGTTCATACCGAAAGTGAAGTTGCGGGTGAACGGATAGAGAGCCGTACCTGATGTGGCTATGCGCGACTCAGGATCCCAACCGTCGCTGATTTTCGTTGTCTCCCAGAGGTCGGAACCGTTGAAATACACTCTCAGGTTCTCAATCACTCCTATCGCCTGCAGCCATTTCTTCGGGAAGGTGTAGCCGATGGCGAGGGTCTTCAGGCGCAGATAGCGTCCGTCCTGTGCAGTGAGCGACGATGCCTGGTAGTTGTACTTGTTGATGTTGCTGTCGTTGGTGTAGGGAGCATAATATGCGTCGGGGTTGTCCTCCGTCCATACGTTGCCTATCGACGACTTCAGGTCGTTCATGTAAAGACTGCGGTAAGGCACTACCCATGTTGTCTCGTTGCCGCGATAGATGAAGCGGTTGGCTGCTCCCTGGAACACGACGTTGATGTCGATGCCTTTCCACGATGCGCCGAGGTTGAACGAGTAGCTTATTTCCGGTGTGCTCGAACCGAGATAGATAAGGTCGCCCTCGTCGAGCTTGCCGTCGCCGTTCTCGTCGCAATACATGTTGTCGCCCACGCGGAGGTTGCTTGGCATTCCTATACCATTATTATTATAGTAGAGGGCGAGATATGCCTGACGCTGTTCCTCGTTCTGAATCTTGCCGGCATAGCGGTAGCCGAAGAGCGACGACAGGCCGTAGCCTACGTAGTTGGAGTGGTAGCCCGGCGACTTCACTGCGGTGCCCTGGTAGTCGGTCAGCTCGTTGCGTGCGAAGGTGAGTGTACCGCCGAGATGGTATTCCACATCGCCCACCTTGCCGTTGTATGTCACTTGGCCTTCCCAACCCCAGTCCTTGAACTTTCCTACGTTGGCTGAGGGTGCCGAGTCGCCGAGTGTGCCTGGCAGAGTCACCGACACGAGCATGTTGTCGTTGCGCTTCTGGAAGTATTCCACCGTACCGTTGATGTTGTGTCCCTTGGCGATGTTGAAACCGAAGTCAACGGCTATGTTGTAGTTCTTGATGCGCTCCCACGAGCGGGTCTTCGAGGCGAAGGTACCGTTGGTGGAGAGGTAGGAGATGAGTCCGTTGCCTATGTATGAACCTGTGTTGGAGCTGAGGTTGTAGAGCTGCACGCCATCGTAGTTGCCGATGCCGCTCTGGTTACCCACCTCTGCGTATGAGGCACGCAGCTTGAGGTTGTTTATCCAGCTCACGTTCTTGAGGAACTTCTCCTCGTTGATGCGCCATCCTGCGCTCACGCCCCAGAAGAAAGCCCAGCGGTTTTCGGCGAGGAACTTCGACGAACCGTCGTAGCGTCCGTTGACCTCAAGCAGATAGCGACTGTCGAAGTCGTAGTTGGCACGGAAGAAGTAAGAGAGTATGGAGTTCTGATAGCGCGACGTGTCGTAGAGCTTGATGTCGCCAGTACCGTTGGCAACCTCTATGCCTTCGAGGATGTTCTCGGCAGTGACGCCGAATCGTTTGAAGTCCTTGAACTCATACTGCACGCCGGCGGTGAGGCTTGTACCGTGCTTGCCGAAGTCCTTGTGGCCGTTGAGGTAGCCGGTCAGTGTGTAGTTGTCGGCTTGCTCGTGCGTCTGGGTGTAGTATGACTTTGTCTGTGCAGGGTCGGTCAACACCACCTTTTCTCCTGTTATGTTATAATACTGTATGCTGTTCTTCACCTCGTCGAGCGTCTTGCTGTAGGTGTTGTAGCCAATGTTGACATTGGCAGTGAGCCAGTCGGTCATCTCGTAGTTGAGGGTTTCGCTGATGTCAATGCGCGAAACGGAGGTTGTCTTGTCACCGCCATATTCAGCCTTTGCCACTGGCGAGCCCCATGTACCCCATGCGTAAGGCTTGCCGTTGAGGGCTGCCATTGGAAGACCCGGCTGTGGGAGCGAGGTGGTGAGCACGTGGTTGATGTCGGTAGGCACCACATTCTCCTTGCGGAAATATGCTATGTTGGAGTCGAGCTTGATACGCTTCGAGAACTTGTAGGTGTCGTTGACGCGGAAGGTGTAGCGCTGGTTCTTGTTGTTGCCCACCTGAAGGTTTGAGCCGTCGTAGTTGTAGGCGAGCGACACGCGGTAGTTATGCTTGTCGGAACCGCCGCTCACGCCGAGGTTGTGCTCCATGTTCCATGCGTTGCCGAAAAGTCCGCCGAGCCAGTCAACATCAGAGAATACGAAGTCGGACACGTCGGTGAAGGCTGCCTGTCCAAAGGGATTGGCTGACTGGCTGAGGTCGATGTACGAGCCGGCATACTGCTTGGCGAGCTGTGCGTAGGTGTACCATACGCTCGAAGTGTTGTTGTCGTTCTCCAAGCACTGCATCAGTCCGTCGGCCCATTCCGTCAGCGACATTGTCTCCGGCTGGAGTCCGGGAGTCTTCAGTGTGGCCGAGAATCCATAGTTGACGTTCACCTTGCCCTCCTTGCCTTTCTTTGTGGTGATGATTACCACACCGTCGGCGGCACGCGAACCATAGATGGCTGCCGAACCGTCCTTGAGGAAGTTGATGCTCTCGATGTCGTTGGAGTTGACGGCATTCATGTCGCCTGCCACACCGTCGATGATGACGAGCGGACCGCCTGAGTTCATCGACACAGAACCACGCAGCTTCATCGACCAACCCTCATCGCCTGGGGCTGACGAGCCACGGGTAATCATAACGCCGGGCACCTGACCCTGCAGAGCCTCCATAGGAGAGGCAAGCGAGCCCTTTTCGGCGAGTTGCTTAGCACCGACAACCGAAACGGCACCGGTGAGCGACTCCTTCTTCTGAGTACCGAAGCCCACTACTACCACTTCCTGGATTACTTCAGCGTTTTCCTTCATCGTCACGTTGATGGTCTGCTTGCCGCCTACGGCAATGGTCTGGTCAACGCAACCAAGATAGCTGAACTTGAGCGACTCCTTGGCTCCCACCTTTATGGTGTAGTTGCCGTCGAAGTCGGTCACAGTACCGCCCTGCTTGCCCACGATTTGCACCGTGGCACCGATGAGCGGTTCACCAAATTGATCCACCACCTGACCTTTCACGGTCAGAGTCTTCTCTGCCTGTGTGATGCCTTGCACATCGCCGGCAGCCATTGCCTTCAGTGGCAACGACAGTCCAAGCGAGACGATAAATCCCAAGGCGCAGAGTCTGTCAATCTTTCTACGTTTCATACTTTTGTTGTTTTATATATTTTCAGTTAATTTTTTATATGTAATACGAAACGCAGTTTTAATTTACGTGGTCGAATCCCATATTTTTCCAATAACTGAACAACTCCTCAACTATATATACGCTTAAACAACAAAAATCCCCAAATCTTATGAGACTTGGGGATAATTTGTTAAAGGAGTTCAAGGAGTTACTCTATCCTTTTCTTTCCATTCCTTATTACTATTCCCTTTTTGCCTTCGCTCCTGATTCCTCGCAGGTCGTAGGCGGGAGCGTCGGTGGTGCGGGTGGCCTTCGATGCCTCGATGCCAGTGCCAGAAGAAGGCACGGCAAACATCAGCGAGCCGTAGCCGAGCTGGTCGTAGCCACCGCTGGTGGTGCCGTAGTCGCCTGCACCGCCGTCGCCGTAGCCCGTCTTCGTGCGCATCAGCTGACACCACTTCTCGCAGTAGGCGGCAGCCACGCCGTTGCGCTTGGCGTAGGCGTAGAACAGCTCCCAGCAGGGACGCAGCTCACCACGACTGTCCGACGAAATCTGCGAGTGGCTGTATTCGCCGTCCTTGCCTCCAACATAGTCGGTGAATGGCACGTTGTTGTATTCAAAATCGGCGTCGGAAGTGTTGTCCTTGCCGTAGCTCTCCGCCTTTAGCAAGTTGTATTTCGCCACATATTCCACCATAGCCAAGGCACGGTAGTTGTCGTAGGCGAAGAGGTCTTCGCCAATGTTTTTGGCCATTTGGCACAACGCACCCATCAATGCCACGTCGAGTGTAGAGTGGCCCTGGTCACGACCGCTCTCCTGACACTGTCCAAGCAGCTGGTTGCTGTCGGTGTCCTGATGCACGTAAGGCACGGCATTGCCGATGGCTCCGACCTCAGCCGAGCTTGGATTCTTGAAATAGTTGATAATATAGTCGGTAAGAGTCGCGTCGTCACAAAGAATGCCCGTGGCAAGCACGGCCGTCATGGCCGCGAGGTCCCAGTTGAGCCAGTAGTGCATGGTGCCTGGGTTGCCGTGGTGGTTTTCGAGAAACAGTAGTGCCACTTCGGCGTAGGTGCCTCTCATCCATTCCTTGAAGGCATTGAAGTCAGCCGCCGACCACGACGAGCTGCCTCTGAGCAGTTCGGCAGCATTGGCAAACTCGTAGCCCTGTATGAGGGCGAGATACTGGTTGGGGTCGGGAATGTTGTTGGTGTAGCCGCCCAATCGGAGCAAGCCCTTGCACTTATTGGTCCATGCGTTGAGCACATTTACGGCTGCGGCGGCAAAGCTCTCGTCGCCGCTGACAGTGTAGCGCAGTGCAAGCTGGTAGGCCGCATTGGCATCTTCCATTGCCGCCGTGTAGTTGTTGTAGTCGCTGTATTGTCCCTTGGTGCCCGATGGACCCCAGTTGTTGGAGTCGAGGCGTTTCAGATAGCCGTCGGCCAGTTTCGATGTCTTGTTCTGATAGCCGTTTTGTGCATATTTGCTCGTTGTCAGATGGGTGTAGGCATCGTTCAGCGGCCACTTGTCGATGTTGGCCTTCACGCTCTCTATTTCGGATTGGCTGTGCAGCATGGCGGGGTGGGCAAAGTATGCCGCCGTGGGGGCGGGCATCAGGTAGGTGTCGTCGCCCTGCTGCGAGAGGTAGAAGGCGCTGCTCGTGAGGGTGAAGGCCTGAGCCTTGCCGCCTGTTATGATGTTGCCTATGGCTCGCTTCTCGTCTTCTATTATTATGTCTATCGGGGTGGTATGGGTTGCCTCGGTGGCATTGATGGTGTATTTGCCTTCGATATAGATGCCTGTCGTGCAGTTGGTCAGCAGGTTGGCGCCTTTCAGTGTCACGCCGTTGGTGCCCACAAACAATATGCCGCGCGAGGCGTTGTCGCCGGTCATTCGGCAGTTGTCCATCGTCACGTTGTTGAGCGTCAGTGCGCCCTTCGTCTTGTTGGCTATGGTGCTGCCCTGTGTGCTTGTAGCTGTGCAGTTGCTCATGGTCACATTGTTGAGCACCGTCTTTCCGTTGCTGTTCTCTATGAATGCTGCCTCGGCCTCGATGCCGCGTCCGTCAAGTGTCACTCCGTCGAGGGTGAGCGTGGCCAGCTCGTCCTTGGTCAGGAAGCAGAGTTTCTTGTAGCCTTCGGCACGGCTGATGGCAATGCCGTCGGTGGCTGCCTTTATGGTGATGTTCTTCGATGCTATGTCAATGCGCTCGTTCAGCTCTATCGATTTGTTGAGCGTTATCACCGACGGTGATGTCCCGGCAGCGGCGATGGTGGGTGCGGCGGCGATGGCAGACTTCAGGTTGTCGTAGCCCACACCGTCGAGCACCATCACAGGCGTTTCTGCCACCACTTCCATTGTTGGTCGGCAGTAGGCTGCCTGTTTTGGGTATCCGCTGTTCCATGCGTCGTTGGCGGAGTTTGTGCGGTAGCAAATCTCCTTTTGCGGAGCCACCGTAGTGGTGCCGTTGGCCATCATTGTCGTCATGCCGCACAGCAGCATCACTGACAGTAGTAGTCTTTTAATGTTCATCCGTTGTTATTTTTTTAGTTGGTTTATAAAAAGCGACTTGGTGCAAAATCTTTTTATTTGATTTTGCACCAAGTCTTTTTTGTCTTATGTAGTTGCATATCCGGCGCTGGCGGCTGGGGGTGTGGGCGTCCCGCCCGCACCATGCGCACCATCCAGCAAAATGCCACTTGTAAATATTACTATGAAGGCGAGGTGCGGGCGAGGCCCCCCAGTCATGTTATCTTACAATTTTCTTGCCACCTTTTATTATCAGTCCCTTGGTGCTGTTGGTGCGCACGCCACGGAGGTCATAGGCAGGAGCGTCGTCCTGCTCGGCGGCATTCACGCCATTGATGCCAGTGGGAAGACCATAGGCACTCTTCATGGTGTCAACATCCTTGGCAGAACCCATCTTGTAGATGGTGAAGTTAGTATCACCGGTACCGATGAGAGTGAAGCCTACATTAGTCAGCGAGGTGGCGGCAAGAGCTGCTATTTCACTGCCGGCAGCCGTCTTGGCATCTGTGTCGAGTTTGTTATCGGAACTTATGGCATCTTTATACATTATAGTGCCAGGGTACTTCTCCAAATTGGAGAGGTCGAAATAAACAAGCTCATGGCCATTTGACAGAGTTTCTGTGCCCTGATACATAAACTGCTCAACGATATAGTCACAACTTCCCACATTTACCTTGAAGGTGAGCTTGCGGTCCTTGGCATTGGTGGTGACACCAGTCGCCGTGCATGCTATTTCGTAGAACACCACCTTGTTGGCATCGAGGCGGAAGGTCTCAGCCGTGTTCTTTATGTCGCCGCGCTTGAGGTTGTCGCTGCCTGAGGTGATTTCGAGGGCGTCGCCTGATACCGTAACGGCACCGTTTGTGCGTGTCGATTTCCATGAGTCGGTCAGTGTCCAATAGTCCATGGCAGCCACAGGTTCGGGCAGTTCTATCGTCATCACGGGGCGGCTGCTTGCCGTGGCGTTGCCTGTGCCGGCGAAGCTCGGGTTGCGGGTCTTGCTCCACGATGCCTTTGGCTCTGAGAAGGTGATGATGAAGTTGATGTATTTGCGTCCGTTCTTCACTACGATGGCATTCTTCAGTGCCTGCAGCTTGTCTGTGGTGGCAAAGTCGATGTTCTGCACGTCAGCGTTCGATGTGCCCTCATAGCGTGAGAGGTAGTTGTTGGCGTCGGCTATGAAGCTGGGATATACGCCTATTACCTGTTTGAATTTTTCTACTATAGGGCATTTGTCGTCGGTCCATTCCTGCTCAGAGGCCTCCGTCCAGTTGGCGTCGGGATAAATCCATGCGCCGAGGCGATAGGCCTTGCCTCCAAGCATGGTGAAGTTGAGCGACACCTTCAGGGCATTGTCGAAATCAACGTCGGTAACGTCGTACATCTGCTGTGCCCACATGCGCTGCGAGTAGGTACATTCCAGTTTCTCCTGGTCGGTCTTTGGGTAGCCCGACTGCCATGCCGTAGGTGCGGTTTCCACGTCGCCTTCCTTTCCGGCAGTTCTGAAAGACGTTTCTGCCGATGGACTGATGGTCTTTGTCTCTGCCCATGCTCCCATAGTCACGAGTGCCAGGGCGATAAGTGTAAATACTTTCTTCATATTACTACTTTTTTAAAATTTGACTTAAGTTCGTTTATCAGCAATACGAATATGCAAGCATGTTTACTTGGCGAGAGAAGGCATTTTTTCAACAATTCTTTTAGCTTTGTATTTAACGTGAGTTAGACGGACATTATATATGTACCAACGTCCAGGGGGTGGGTGTCTCGCCCGCACTTTACGCGTCAGTTAGCGAATAATATCGGCATGAGGGCATTACCTTGTAGGCGAGGTGCGGGCGAGACGCCCACACTCCCAGTGCTGCGCCTACAATTGGGGGCGTGTAGGAAAAGGATATTCGTCGAACTCACGTTTTATTTGGCTTATCAGCATGTGCTGGTAGGCTTATCTGCAAGTGCTGGTAGGCTTATCTGCAAGTGTAAATAGGCTTATCTGCAAATGTAAATAGGCTTATAAAAAAACGCAACGTTGGAATAGCAAAAACGCAACGTTGCGTTTTCTGATGTGCAACGTTGCGTTGATTATGTCTTAACAATAAGGATTCAAGTCTCGCATGTGCCCAACTCTCAGAAGAAGTTTCCTTGAGCGAAGCGAAAAAAGAAGTCAAGGAAGTTGAGTAATTATATCTGCGCCAACGACTGGGAGTGTGGGCGTCCCGCCCGCACCTCGCGCACCATCAAGCGCAAATCAGCGGAAGTGGAATATTACCTCGTTGGCTGGGTGCGGGCGGGACGCCCGCACTCCCAGTCGTTGGCGCAGATATAAAGAGAATTTCGTCGAACTCACGTTATTTTTGTTTTTTCCAATACACGCCATAACGGCAATGGTGGAGGTCGTAAAGAGGCTCGACTTTAGTCCCGTCGGAAGTCTCGAAGTGAAGAGGTGAGATTTGGCGGAAATCTGTCAGTTGGCGGTATTCTATGTCGGGATGACGGCCATAGTCGAAGGTGTAGTAGTCGTTGTATTTCTTCGGATTGCTGAACGGATGGTCAACCGTTGCCAAACGTGCGCCGAGAACTATTGGGCCGTACATGAGAGCCACGCGCGACTTGTCGTCCTTGGTAGCCTCCTCATGCAGCTCCATGCCATATTCCACAGTCAGTCGGTCGCCCTCGCGCCATGTACGGCTCAGCGTGGCATAGCCGTCGCTTCCGACCTTTGCCTTGCGCCCATTGACCTTCATCGACGTTGCCCACCACGGACAGCGTAGCTTCATGTCGAACTTGCGCGTCTTGCCCCTCACGGTAAGCGTCACCCGTCCGTCGGCAGGAAACTCCGTAGTCATGCTGACCACGGTTCCGTCCCACGTCAGCTCCGATGGAATGAAGAGATTGACGTAGAGTTGGCGGTCGTTGTAGAAATAGATTGACGACTGATAGCGCGAATGACACTCGAATCCCGAACCAACGCAGCACCAAAAGCTGGAGTCGCGCGTGCTGTAAAGACGATAAGCACCTGTCATCAGCGGAGTGAAGTAGCACACCATCGAGGTCTCGGGGTCTTGCTGTCCGAGAATGTGGTTGTAGAGGGCACGCTCGTAGTAGTCGGCTATTGAAGAGCGCGGATTCCACCCGAACACGTGGTCGGCAAGTTTCAGAAGGTTGTAGGTGCAGCAGTTCTCACCGTCGTAGCCCGTAAGGTGTTTGCTTTGCGTTTCGGGTTTGAACAGGTGTTCCTTGTCGCTCACCTCGCCCGTGACAAAGGCATGGTCGTTGGCAAGTGTCCAGAACAGCAGCTCGGCGGCCTGGCGGCTGTCGTCGCTGCCAAACATCTCGTAGTTGCGGCACTCGCCCAGCAGCTTTGGTATGAACGTGTTGGCATGGTTGGTGCCGAGGTCGGCATTGCCTTGCTTCAGCGGATCGACCTTGTCGTTGTGGTAGAAATAGCGTGCCACCTGAAGGTGTCGCTCGTCGCGGGTGATGGCGTAAAGGTTGTACATGGCCTCGTTGAAGCCTCCAAACTCGTTGCGCAGCATGCGGCGGCGCGTCTCGTCGTCGAGCTTCAGCAGCTTGTCAGCTGCCCAGTCGCCCATGCCTCGTGCCACGTCGAGTGCCGTCTTGTTGTCGCACATGGTGTATTGGTCGATGAGTCCTTGCAGAATTTTGTGCAGCGTGTAGAACGGTGCCCACACCGACTTACCCTGGATGTTGCGGTCGATGAGTCCCTCGCCGAAGGCTGACAGATATCCTGTACCATACTGTCGCTGCACCTCGGCAAGCCCTTGCACCAACGAGTCTGCCTTCGCCCTCATCTGCAAGTTTGCCATTGCAGAGAGAAGGTGTCCCGTGATGTGACCTCGCAGGTCGCAGTCGAGCGACTCCCAACCGCCCAGCTTCTTCACCGTCATGTAGCCGCCCTCTTTCGAGGTGAACACTCCAGCCGTGTTTCGGAAGCTATGGAGCAATCGATTGACATCTATAGAGGCGACCCATGCCGAGTCGCGCTGCATGTTGTTGTAAAACCTTGACGGCAACTGCCTGACATCGGTCAGCCTGAATTGCCTCACTGCCTGTGCTTGGAGCGACAGCGATGCTGCCACAATGCTTAGTGCCGTAATAATTCGTTTCATATCTTTACTTATTTATATTATATACAATAGTGGAAAAGTTGTTTGTCTGTTATTAAATATCAACTCGTCAACTTGTCAACTCGTCAACTAACTATCAACTTGTTTTTTCGCAAACTCAAGGAAACTCCTGACTGCGTGTCGCAAACATGCGAAACTTTACTATAATAAAAATACGATTCCAACAGCCAAAATACTTGTCCATACACAAAAATCCAACTCCGACTAAATTAGGCGAACACCGCACTCTTAATTTGTAAACTATTAATAAACAACGGTTTACGATTACATTTGTCCTTTCAAAACCATTCGTTCCAAAGAGGACGGAATTTATGTGGAAGTTTGAGGAAACAAAACTAATTTTGCAGCAGAAAACGTAACCACGATTACCACATTATGAAACAAAATGCTAACTCTACATTCATTGAAATGTACACCGAATTCTATGGCGAAGTAAAGAAATTCTTTACACGCTACACACACGACGAGAGCCGTGCAGAGGACATGGCGCAAGACCTATTCCTGCGACTCTTCGACTACAAGGACATGATTGTACATGCGACAGCACGCTCGTTCGTCTTCACCACGGCAAAGCGAATGATTATCGACGACGCGCGCCGTGCCGCATTCGTGCGTCGTGCCACTGCCGACCTAACGCATAAGGCACAGGACGAGCTCTTCTGGAACGACTGTGAGACTTTTGAATGTAAACAAATCAGGGAAATGGAACAGGCTAAGCTCAACACTATGCCGAAGAAAATGGCAATGATCTACCGACTAACGAGGTTCGAGGGAAAGACTGCCGACGAGCTTGCCGAAGAACTGCACATAAGCAAACGCACCGTGGAATATCATCTCTACGTATCGCGTCGCGAGGTGCGCAACGCATTGAAGAGTGCGTTGGGATAAACTCGACTTTTGGTTAAGTATTTTGTGACGCCTGTACGTATATATAATAAATAATACAACTTCACCCTTCGACCTGTGAGCGTCGATTCGGAAGTAAGGGAAGGAGTTTCCTTGAGCGAAGCGAAAAAAAAGAGTTGAGTACAAACGAAACATAAATAACGAAAAATATGAAAAACAAAGCAATCATCAGCGTTGGAGCTGTACTCGTCAGCTTCTTCATTCAGGGATTCTGCGACATCGTAGGAATCTCGTCAGAGTATGCACGTGAGGCATTCGGTTGGAGCCACACCACGGCAGGCTTCCTTCCGTCGATGGTCTTCGTGTGGTTTCTTTTCTTCAGCGTGCCCGTGGGCATCAAGATGAACTCGTGGGGACGCAAGAATACCGTCCTCGTCGGCATGGGAGTGACCGTCGTCGGAATGTTCATTCCGCTGTTGCAGTCGTCATGGGCTTGCCTTGCGGGCTATGCCATGCTCGGCATCGGCAACGCCATACTGCAAGTGTCGCAAAACTCGCTGCTGAAGAACATCATTGCCGACGACAAGAAACTCACCTCGGCAGTAACGGCGGGTCAGGTGGTCAAGGCACTGTCGTCGTTCAGCGGCCCGTTCATCATTCTTTTCGCAATAAATTTCCTTGGTGGAGGCGACACAGCCAACTGGTATCTCGTATTCCCCGTTCTCGGAGCCATCACGTTGCTGTCAGCCCTCTGGCTGTTCCTTTCCCCAATACGCCGCGAGGAGCCACAACCCAGCAACGTCACCCTCAGTGCCACCTTCTCATTGCTACGCGACAACACCATACTGATACTCTTCTTCGGCATCTTCTTTGCCGTAGCAATTGACGTAGGCACCAATTTCGTCAGCTCAAAACTGATGACCATGCGCTACGGCTGGGACATAGCCGATGCCGGAGTAGCACCGCAGATTTATTTCATCTGCCGCACCGTGGGCGCATTCCTCGGCGTGTTCCTGATGACGAAAATATCTGCCACGACCTATTTCCGCTGGAACATCATCGCCTGCATCGTCGTCCTCGCATCGCTGGCTCTCGTCCGCTTCAGTGCAGCCGGCACGCTGGCTCTCATCGGTGCCGTAGGCTTCCTTTGCTCGTGCATCTTCCCCATCATATTCTCAAAGGCAGTGCAAGCAAAGCCCAACAAGGCAAACCTCATCTCGGGACTTCTCATCACTGCCGTAGCAGGTGGCGGCGCCGCTACCCCACTCATAGGTTGGGCAACAGACATCTTCAACTCCATCTCAGCAGGCATCTGCGTACTAATACTCTGCGCCCTCTACCTCTGTTACTGTTCGAGACGTTGACAAAAGACCTACCATAAGTGCGATAATAAAAAACAAAATTCCGTAGCCCATGACAAGACTCAGCTCTTGCTGGCGCTACGGAATTTTTCTCGTAGTTGGGTAGGTGACATTCCCAAATGCTGGCGGCAATACTTGCCGAAGAATTACTTAGGACATACCTAACATAGTATCTCTGCTTAGTGGCCCAAACCACATCTTACTCTTTATTAATAAAAAGTATCCTCCTCATCAATATTATAAACAGTCGTGTCATTGGCTGCGCTGTCTATTGGGGCTGGACAAAAATCACCGCTATCTTGATAATACTCCATTGGTTCACTACCACATGGAGAAACCTCATCTACAGACGTAGGCATGACGGCAAAGAATCCAACAACAAGAACTGCCGCTACACCTGCAATCCAAAGCCATTTCCGCTTCTTTGCACGTACTGGCTCAGGTTCCCCTATGGCTTCGCAAGGACATGGGCTGGCTTCGCAGCAACATGACGCTTCCATTTCACTCCTTCGTTCGTATTCGTATTGCCTTTTAAACTGAGATAAAGCTCTGAGTTTCTCTTCACGGCTGCAAATCGAGTCTTTAACATCCTTTGTAAACTCAAGTTGTTCCCTTTTTTCCTCATCACAAGCCACCTCTTGCAGAAAAGTCTCCTGTTCTGCAGCAGTCATGTTTCCCAGCAGGAAGTCATCTATTCTATCTTGAAACTGTTCATTCATATCTTGTCATCATTTACGAGTTCAACCTTCTGTGATAGATTTCTTTCGCCGACTTGCGCAAAGTATCCATGCACTTATGCTTTTTTGACTTTAAAGCCTTATATGATTCGATTTCGGGTATCTCTGTCAAGATAACTTCCAGTTTCTTCTCTTCATAATAGTATTTTGTAAGAATCTGGCTGCATCGAGGCGACATCTGAGAAATCAGGTCTGAAATTATGTCAAGCATCATGTTCTCGCCTGAATCATACATCATATCTACATATTTGTTTGAGTCAAATCCTTTTTGTCTTATCAAACGCCCCAACTCGGTTTCAGGATCGGCATAAACAGGATGCTCACGGGAATACTCCATATACTTATATCGAGCTATACTCATGAAATAAGTAAGAATACTACCTTTTAGAGGCTCATGCCCCTTGCCCATCACGACACCGTTTTCAACAAATATCTTTTCTCTTTCGATGTTTTCCCAAAACGCAATGAATGTATTCTGCAGTATCTCCGCCGCTGCTTCCTCATCAGCAAAGAACACACCTTTATAATTTTCCCAAAAGTAGTCGGAGCAGTAGGCATAAAGTTCATACTGCGTGTTCCGTCCTTTGTCTTTCATGCCCTCCACAAGTCGTGCCTCGTTATCTTGCAAAGGAATGTTCATCTGAATTGTTTTTGCCATTATCGTATTATTCTTGCTCTATCTGTCAAATTATTACCTAAAATTCGCAGCTGACTTTTCCTAAATTAGAAACAATTCAGTCGGCCACGACTTCAATACTAACACCTTCGTCATAAGTGATGATAAAACGAATCAGATGCAAAAATAAATCTTTTTTTTTATTTCCAAAAATAAAGTGAAAGAATTATTTTTATTGCTGTCCGCTAAAACTTAAAACGACATGAGTTTTAGCGGACAGCAATAATCGAAAATATCAAACTCGTGCATCTCGAAGGACGAGAGACCAACTTCTTCCGCAATCTCGAGCATCAATAAATAGTGCGCCGACGTGGGAGGATTGAAGCTACCTCACATCTGACACTTACATCAATGTCCACGATTTTCGTTAAAAGGAAGGCGAAAGTAGAGGAAATCCAACATGAAAGGCTAACAACAAAAACCATATGCTGTTAGCCTTCCACGTTTATTCAACATTTCATTTTTTTACAATTGCATTGTAAGTCGATTAATGTGGACAATTTAATACATACTCCCAAGAAGACCCGTTCTGTGTAGACGTTTCAATAATCACCGTAACAGAACCTCCCTTAAAATGGAAAGGTATTGGATTTTGGCCTCCATTGTTCTTATTCTTCACCATGCCGTCAATGACAACATTTCCTTCTCCATCAATGATTTTCAAGTGATCTGGCACACTATAAAAATCAACCCAGATGGAGGCATTCCCTTCTTCCTGCCCCATCCCATAAGTACGGCTATGATGCATTTCATTAGCACCTTTCGGAGTGTTTTTTCCTGCACTACAAGGTGGTAAATTTTGCTTTAATGGAATGTCACGCCTTTCTTGATTGACTTGGAGATAATCATAATTCTTTGCATTAATTTTATCAGTCGTAGTAATCCAATTTTTTCGAGATGCCACAATCGTTAGGTTCTCAGAACGGCGGAAAGTAACCTCGAAAGAGCCACTCCCACTATTTGAAGGCGATAAGCCACCGCTTATTGTCCCAGTCACCTTCAGATTGCAATTGGGTACGAGTTCTCCCGACTTGACTGCATTGATAGTTCTAAATAACAATTTTACCATAACAGGAGTCAACCGAATCTTTTTGTCTTTTACATCTTTGAATTTGGGTAATACGCTGCGTTTTTGCTTGTATTCTGGAGCTTTAGTAGATACTATTTCCACTTTCGAATCCTCTTTGGCTTCAACAGGAAAAACGCCATGACTATTGCTTATTTCTTCAGAAGTATGTACTATTCCGTCCTTGTCTGTAACCTTAACAATATTTTTAACGCCAGGAATTGGTCTTCCAGTAATACTATCAACATTTACAAACTCTTGGGTATATGGCAATGGTTTCAACCATATTGTACGAGTATTATCATCTTGTTTGATGAACTTTTCAACAGTCCAAGGGCCTCCTGTTAGAATGCTGTCTTTGAAATGCTCTTTATGGGCTTTTATACCAATTATAGATAGAATAAAAGATTCGCCATATACAGCAATACCTTTGCCGTCTGTACTGGTAGTTACAGTATGGGGGCCATCAATTTTCCCACTAACAGGATGAGTAAGAGAGACTTCACACTTTACTCCTGATATAGGTTCCTTTGTTTCAACATTCTTTACAAAGAATGTGAATCGCTCTTTAATTGGGCGAAGTCTTAATGCTGAACTATCATTCACTAAGATTAAATCCTGACACGGCACATCAACTTTTGCAGTATCGGCATATCCGTAACATGACCCATGCAAAAGCTTCATAATAGAACAATATCGCACCTGTGGAATCGTCACGACTCCAGCAGGGTCAGCTTTCGCAGAATCTGTTTTAACTTCACCCAATTCTACATACTTGTATTCAAGTACCCCGTCGGGAAGAGGATCAGAAGTTTCCAAGTCAAGCAATTTTACATGCAAATCCTCACGCCTTGGAAGCATTTTTAGGTCGACATGGCGTGTGTAATGGAAATTATGCTCTTCACCAGCCGCGGCATGGCAATCGCTTTTGGCCGTAAACGACACTTTGCTTAAGCAATAAAAAATATAACTATAGACAGAACACGGTAAATCCTTAAATACGGTAGTACCCGTCGAATCTGTTTTTTGTATTAGTTTGACGCTGTCATTTGCCAAAAAACGTCCCTTGTTCCATAAAGAATGAGTTTGATACTCCATTGTTATAGGTTGCTCCTCAATCGGAGCATTTGAATTAGGCTCTAAACAACGTACTTCGATATCTTTGTGACATTGTATAAGCAATAATAGTGGTATCAAGAACAATAAAATCCACCATGGAAAACGACGATGAATCAATTGCACAGTATACAAATCGTTCTTTTCCGTATACTTCAGTTTCTTGCTAACATTTATAGGAAGCATTTGTTTGTCTTTACCAATCATATTTACTTCTTTCTTCTATTTTTCAAATCATGAATATCATGAGTTTCTTGATATACTACACTCACCGTAAAATCGATTTTCATCTTTTCTTTTGATGTAAACCATTCTTTCGGTACTTTGCATTTACCTTCTTGGTCTGTCTGCAATTGGACACGCCCTTTTTTCTTCGTTGTAAGATAAAAAGGCATATCAATCAGCGGCACACCTGCATAGTCTTTTAATTGAATAAATAAGAATTCAGGCTCTTTGGGAGTGTCGTCTTTTGGAGGAAGATCAAAATGGAACACCAGATTTGCTGTTTCAGATTCAATTCTTTTACTTTGATGTTCTTCTCCACATATCACTTCACATAGAGCCTGCTTCTTCGACAGTTGTTCTGGGTCAATGTTTCTCAAGACAACATCGAAGTAAGCCTCTCCTTTTTCATCAGTGGTGACAATATGTGAATCGCCTTCACATAATATTGTACTAGTTTGAACAGGAACTGGTTCGCCGTTTCTATACACCTCAACCTTCACACGCACCTGTTTGTTCGATGTCAATGGAGGAACAATGTCGGGAGGCACTGGTGTTTGCGTTTTAAAATCAAACCGAAAATATAGGACATCATCACTTTTTGTTGGAATTTGTTGTTGGCTGTCAGATCCACAAACTACCATACATGACGGTTGGGGGTTAACAATTTGCCCCAAGGAATCATTCTTTAATGGTAAACGCACCTGAGAATGTCCTTCCATATCGGTAGTTAAGGTTTCGTGAAAACTACCAAATGATACGTCGCACACATGATTCGGAAGCGGATTGCCGTCTTGACTAACAGCAATTTCGACTTGGCAGTATTGCGTTAAGTCGAAGATATATTCAGTCTTTCCTTTTTCCACAACCAATGTGAACCCCTGTCCCATGAGAGTTTCTATTGAATATGAACTGCCAACTGGAAGCAGGCCATCGACATGCAGGAATCCGTCTTGTGACGTGATTCTCGTATGTCCAGAAAGTTTGAAACTGAACGAAGGCAGTGTTTGGCCATTCCATGCAAATGCAATATCCACTTTTTGAAGTTCTTGTTTGGATATCCATGTATCAAGTTCGCCAGTTGCGGGTTTATCTGGATATTTATATCCCCAAGCCGTCAAAGCAATGTCTAATCGCTCAGCATCTTGACGGAAATATATAAAATCTTCGGAAGGAACTGAGAATATAACATCCTTTAAAAAAGAACCTTCCAGAGTTTTTTGCATTTGGTTTTTTCGCTCTTTATATACTTGCGCAATGACTACTTTCTGTTGATTACTTCCACAGGAGAAAGCAGTCCAATTAGCCCCAGGCAATGCCCATTGTAAATACCCCGCGCCAACCTGATGTTCTGCGAATATCAGATTGGCTTGTTTAGCTATGGGTTTTAATTGATTACTAATTTGCTCTATAGGAAATCGCTTATCTATTAATAAGCGAACTTCACCAAGTTGTAACTTTATATTCATATGCAAAATTTACATTAGTACACAAAGGACAATAAGTATAGCTAACCAAATAGCGAAAAAAAGCGGCACCGTGATTAAGAATGCTGTATGAAGAGTCTTGTGTCTAAAAAGCACCATCCCTGCTCCAGCACCATAGGCACCACCTAATACAGCGAGTCCAAGGAGTACGGCTTCTGGAATTCTCCAAAATCCAAAAAAGGCATTCCTTTTATCTATTGCATACAAGCTAAATGTTGCAATGTTTATAATGAAAAGAAAAGAATATAAGGCAATTAATAGCATATGCTCAATTATTTTAAATTATTATCCAAATAACATCCCGTAACAGAAAAGATAAGTGAAAACCACCAAAGCGACAATAGATAATGCTACCAAGATTTCAAGGGTCAAGGAAGAAGAGCGTTGTTGGCCATCAACTGGCAAATCTGGCCTTGTATCAGGTATTTCATCTTGCTCAAGCGTCTCTTCTTTCTCTTCATCTACTTTAATGTTATCATCATTTTGTTTGGAACTTTCAATTGTTTTTCCTACCTCCTCATCAGTATTGCCAATAGGATTTTCTAATTTGTTCTCTTCAATTTGATCATCTTCTTTGATTGTATTAATATTAAAAGTAAAAACTGTTATTGGCTCTACTAACGCTAATTGCTGATAATCATTTTCTATTGAAACGGTGCACATTCCATTGTTTGGGTCTTTGGGAACTTTTGCGAAAACTTTTCCATTGGAGTCTGTAGATAGCTTTAGCTCATGCCCCCAATAAGAAAGAGAAGCCGTGACTCCCTCGTAGGGGTGTCCATCTAAAGTAGCCCTTATTTCCACAGATGCAAATAAGGTTAAATCTATCTTTATATCATCATGCCCTGATGTCACATCTACTATCTGTTGATTCCCATCCACCCCTATTTCAAATTTATAGCCGATAGGAAGTTCACCGACATTGTAGATTCCCAAATTGTCAGTGACTCGTTTAAATCCATTTATAAAGAACTCCTTATTGGGCAAAGGTTCATTGTCATACACTATGTGAATAGAGACGGATTGGGTGTCCCCTTTGGGCTTGAAAGTTCCCGTAATACCTCCACAACCTACACGTTCTGGATACCTATACCCCCATGCAGTAAGTTTTATAAGCAAATTCCCCGCAGAGTTTGCTTTGTAGTACACATAGCTTTCATCTGGAACAGAAAGTATCCTTTGAGCCATTTCTTGGTTTTTGCCAAACCGCTGGCTTATAATTTGTTTTCGCCTTAATAATTCCTGTCGCACTTCCTGTGCCATCAGCGGATCGCCCTCGGACAATGGAGTCCAACCATCTCCAGGCAATTCCCACTGAAGATATTCATGTCCGGGAATACGTTCCGTAAAAAGTTGTTCGTGTTCGTCATTTAGTTGATTTTTAAGCGCCGTATAAACGCGATCGTAATCATCTCCTATAAGACAAGTGACACCTGCCGATTTGATTTTTATATTCATATAGTCTATTTGGTTAACTCATTATAGTATGTTATAGATACGAACTCCTAAGCGAAGTTGGATAGGACTGGATTGGGCATACTGGCAGACACTTGATAGCCAGCTGGGGTTCTCAGCCTCTCTCTTCTTTTCATTATCATCCACACTTGTCGCTCACCAACTAATGTAGGAGGCATTGGATGGAACTTTTGGGGGACATTGCCTACAGAAACGAAGGGCTGTTTTGCCAGCGAACATTCTGATGCCCCACCATAGATTCGCAAAGCCAAATTGATGATAGTTGCCATACAATCCATTATTTATTGTTTAAGGTTGCAAGTACATAATCGTGTCATGCACTTTGTTAGTGCCAACACAATTCTTTTCAAGAGACTTATAGTACAAATTGAATTGCTCCGACAACCAAGGTATTTTTTTTATAGCAGTTATGTATTCATCGTCTTTCTCTTGTTTGTCTAATACAGCTTTTACAAGAGGCCATGCTGCTTTATGTACATTCATACCCAAGATTTGCTCATCAACAGCCTTTATAACATCTTGGAAAATTTCTACAGTAACACCATAGTTGTCCAATTGCCAATACAATAATGACAATTCCTGTTTTTTTGCCGGGTCGGTTGTCTTGTCACGAAGGTTTTTTAGGGGGGCTGCAATTGAATTTATCCCGCCTTTCTCATAAGGAGCATTTACAATGCTTACTCCCTGATTAAATATTTGACAATCTGTCAGGAGCATCCTTAACTTATCACGAGCATCAGCAATTCTTTTGTCAGAAGAGGCGAATTCGTCATATTGTTTTAGAGCGATTTCCAATTCTTGCGTATTAATTTGAGAGTATGGTTTATTCAGCCATTTCTCGTTTACCGATTCGGCCAGTTGAGTCAACCACATTTTTCTGAAGTTACTCAACTCTGACAAGTCTCCCCGCAACGATGCTATTTCAATTGAATCTGCTAAATGCTGCTGCTGAAGTTGCGATATTTGTTCTTGGCTATTTTTAGTCTGTTGGTTTATTGCCTTTTCAACATTAGAAATGCTATTGTCCAATTCAGATTTCAGTCGTTTATTCTCTTGTTCTAATACTTGTATTTGGGACTTAACTTCTTTAGACTTACCTGTGGCCTTCTCAACTTTTAACAACGAGTCTGCTTTATTTCTCTCTGTTTCTATTTTGGCTATTTCGTCTTCAAGTTTCTTAATTCTTGCATCCTTTTTTGCCAGTTCTTTCTTTAAAGCATAGTTCTCCTTATACAGGTCTCGTTCATCTTCATCAGTATTCTGTGCCTTAAGAGATGTAGAGCAACAGAAGATTGCAAGTAGTAATAAAAATTTTATATAATCCATTGCAAAATCTTTTGAGGGTTATTCTGATTTTCCATAATTTACTTTAAGTGTAGCAAGCTCATCCACTCCATAATCGCTTTCTTGATATGTGAAATTTTTATAGATTTGGTTAAGCAGATTAACTTTGTCTGGAGTTGGTTCAACAGAATTAAAGTAATCAATTATTTGAGAACTCAAATTTTGATAGAATCCCTTGCGTTGAGGATTGGTCTGTTTTTTCAAAGACTCCTCGTTGAGACCAGACTTAAATCCGGGAATATTTTCCAATTCCTTGAATAGTGTGTTCTCCTTATATCCTTTGGCCTTTTGAAGAATACCATTTTGTGCACTTGAAAAAGATACCCAATCTGCCGTATTTGTGTCAAATTTGGGACTAATGACATGACTACTTTTTATAAAATTTGATATACTTGTGTATAGCTTGTGTATTTGCTCTATTTTCTGAATGCGAGGCTCTTCATTTAACTTTTCATATGCCTTAATCGCAATCACACCTTGATACGACTCTTGGAGGTCAGTGGCACTGAAACTTGGCGCATGAAGATCAGACATATATCCATCACATGCTTTGTTCGTTGACGTTTCTCTCAGACAGTTATTGACTGTATTGTAGCCTTCACGAGAAAACATTCCCATAGACTTGCTTTGGTCTATATCCTCACGCTGAGTTTTGTATAGCTCATCACTCCAACCTGTTTGAGAAGACCACAATTTGCGAATCTCATCACATTTCTCGCTAATATCAATTAAGTCTTCATTAACAAAATCGTCATCATTGGATGCCCCGTCAAATAGAGAACCCCAATTGAACGCCAAGAACAAGCCACCGACGATTATCAAGAAGATGGCCAACAATTTTAATGCTTTCATATTCTATTTATTTATTTCCACTTCTTTTTCTTTATCAATAATACTCCAGATTTGTTTTTGAGCGTCAAGCACATCTTCAAAACTTTTAAACGTTTTGTCTTGTAGCAATTTCTCAACATTCTTCTTTATTGTACCCTTATATTTATTCATATCCAGAACAGCTTCAACAGCGTTGATTTCTTGTTTGGATAAAATACTACTATTCTTTATTGTTTGTCGAATAGCTAAAAGATCCTTTTTATTCACGAGAACAAGAATGTCATTTCTTGCTTTTGCTTTCGCTTCTGCTTCTCTGGCATTCTGTTCTGCTAAAAGTTTTTTCTTCTCCTGTTCCAGATCCTTTTCTGATGGCTTTACCTCTTCGCTCTCACCCTCAACATCTTTCTTCTCTCCTTCTGAGGATAGAAGAGAATTTTCCGTTGGCTCGCTAGCATCAGGAATAGAGTCAGTCAGGGCTATGTCTGGTTGGGGTGATATTTTTTTTTCGCCACTTACAATTGCATATATCCCCCATGCTCCAAGTCCTACAAATAGGCCCAAAAGTGCTCCTAACACAAATGATTTCACATCTATATTTTTTTTCTCATACGGCTGTGGTGTGTCCATTCGGGAAGAGTTTTCCCCTACTCCTTTGTAATAATCTTCTGTCCCTATGTTGTTATTAACTTTGGGTTGTGAAGTAACACGTGCAGGATGTTGAGTCCGCACTGCACTTTGAACTTTAGGAATAGTTCTAAGATTGACAATAATTCTTGTTACAATCTGTCTTTTGACATCATCAACATCAGTCAATGGATATAAACAATAATTCCCAACAGTTTGTGGTTTTATTTCTACTTTCCGTCCCCAAATTTCAGATGCTTTAATTTCGCAATTTGTCCATAAACTTTGGCTTATGTCTTCTGAACCGAAATAAAGTTTTACATTGCCGCGTTTGGCAAATGTTATTATCTTATCTTTTGCGTCTCCAACATTATCCGTCCAGTCATAAACAAAATTGTAATAGATGTCTATTTTCTTTAAATCACAACTAATGCGATTCTTTTGATAGTCCAGAAATATCAATGCACCGTTCTTTGTAATTCTATTCATGGGAGCATTCAGCAATTCACTCAGTGCAAATTCTACGCCTTCATAGCTATAATAATTTGCGCTATCAGCTGTTGCCAAATAGCTATCTGTAGGAGATTGCATAGAAGCCCCCACGGGTTTGCCATTCACCCAAATATCATAAGCATTGGGAGGAAGAGGAATTTGTAGTTTATCCAGCCCAAGAGTTACTTGGCCAAAACAATTAACTCCTACCTCAATGTCTTTAAACGTTGCAAACTCCTTATACTGTGTGTTTCTAAAAAAATCTTCCAAATCGGCAGCTGAAACACAAACAATTCCAGAAAATCCAGTTGGATTCATTCGTACATAGGAAGATTTACGTTCTTCCAATGGATATTTACTAAGTATAGACCTAAAAAACTCACTATCATTATCCACATTAATAAAGCTATCACGTCCATCACTTAGCCGTTCCATATATTTAACGAGAAAATTATCATAAACCTCTCGCAATAATTTATAAGGGCTGACATTATTCGCCAGTTGCATATTGCTGGGTATAGTCATGGCTATGCTAAGTACACCGGGAGCATCAGCATCAAATGACTTTACCTGACGGTCAATCAGCTGGTATAAAATGTAATCACTTGCATGTTTTATAATATATGCCGGTTTTTCTGCGACCAGTGTTACGCGGTCCATGTTATCACCTTCACCACCAGCAAGTACACCAACATTTACAAGAGGGGCAAAACCAGCTTGCCTTTGTTTGGTTCCTGCAATTCGTAAACCTATTATCGGAGTTGCCATATTTCTATCAATTTAAATTATCCAATAGTTTCTTTTAACTTATCCCACCAAGTCTTTTCTCTAATACTACCTGTGACAGTTCGTATCGTATCAACAATCTGAATTGTCTCTGAGTTGTCAAAACTGAACACATCACCCAAATAGAACTTACCTAATGAGAAAGTAAATACTTGTGGGCGGTAGTTTGTTGAATAGTTAATGCGTTTTGTTTGACGACAATAATTCTTCAACTGCTCCACTGGACCAGAATATGTTGACAGAAGAAGATTTCTGGCTTTCTCCTTGCGCGTCATCTTATCCCCAAGCATATCAGCTTTTGTCACAACAAAATGAATTGCATCTACCCGCTTCATTATTTCTTGATTTTCAGGAAGTTCAAAGAGTCCAACAAATTTATTGAGAATATCTAATTGCCAAATGTATTTCTTGCGAATACGTTCATCAATAACATTTCCTTCTGCATCTTTTACCTGCTCGATATACTCAACTTTCACTTTCTCCTTGCTGGAGTCAACTATAATAAAAAATACTTTTCTGTTACCATTGCTCAGTAAGTTTGTTGCACCTGTTCCCATATTGGCAAGGGAAACTTCTTTACTATCCGCTATCCTTAATGCAAATTCCTCCCCCGACATCTCAACCAAGTTTATTCGGTGATTAAGGATGTTGCCACGTTTGTCCACCTCATTGACCTGACCATTAATGGTTGTAACAAATTTGCCAAATGTACGACCAGGGGTTATGCCTGCACTCACATATTGTTGTAGAGCAGAAGCATAAGGACCTCCCTGGGTTCTCATATTTAACGTATAGCTTTGACCTCTCTCGTCACGTGCACCATTTGCCCCCGTTAAGCCCATAAGGAGACACGTCTTGCCCGTTCCCGGAGTGCCAAACAAATAAATGTCCGTACAACCTTCTGGAGCTTGAATATTGGGGTCTTCACACTGGAACTCTTGGATATTGGGGAACAAATCACGATCCAATTGAAGCATTTCCCAACTGTCGTCGGTTATAAGTCCTTCGTCCTCTAACTGCCATTTTGTGAATATATCAGCAGCGATTAATTTCTCAACATCATCTCTACTATACTCAGAGGGATTTTCTTTCATTTTTGCAAGTTCCTCATCCCTCAACTTATAATAAAGTGCATTTACTTCCTTTATATAAGGACTTGTTGGATGATTGTCCCGATAATCATCTACACGGAATAAATCTCCAGACCGTTTAACCTCTTCCCACTCACTTGATTCAGATAACGCTTGGTTTGCTTCTTCTGCATGTCTGCCTAATGGCCAGTCACTCAAATAGCGATTCAAACTATGGTAGTTCATCACGTTTTTCGTATTCAACCACATCAGATCTTCCAGCTCGTCCATGTGAACACTGGAAGGATACTTAGACTTATATGTTTGCAGGGCATTATAATTTCCTCTTTCAAGCATATCCCAATCATGCTTTTCTCGAGCGGCGGCAGCGGCAGCGGCAGCGGCAGCGGCAGCGGCGGCCTCGTCGTCGTTTTTCTTTTTTATCGCAGCAGACAGCTCTTGTGGAAGTTTATTTATTAACCCCTGTGCTTCTTTTATTTTTGGTGACTTCGGATAAAGTTGGATGTATGTGGCAACTTTCCTTTGTGCATCCTGAATGGTTTCAGGCGTGTTGCGAGGATTACTCATTATTTGATTCCACAGGTCAAGTTCTTTTGGGTCTCTACATGCATCGTGAAGTTGTTCCAATAAAACATCATCAACATATCCCTGAAAGTCGTTGACTTCCAGGTCTTCATATTTTTTAACCAAATCGACCAATGTTTGCAAAGGTATCGTGGTCTGATTCTTTACCTGATTAAGCAGGGTCTGCTTCTGAGCTCCTAATACTTGCATATTCTGATTGTTTTTATCAAATTGCTTAATTGTTATAAATCCAAACCGCCAGATGGATTCTTGCGATTTGTTGGGCCAACGAAGCCAGTTCTTGGGGCAACTGCATAGTTCAATAACACTAACAGATTAAGAACTATAAAAATTACCCAACCTAATATTGTACTTCCGTCTGAGTTACGAAGCATTTGTGCGAATTTCGCATCAGGGCGATTCCCTAAATCGAATTTTGCATAGCCTTCTAATTTATAAGGATGGCCTCCACCACCACCGATTACAGGGATTAGTTTGTTTTGCTCTTCATACTTTTTTATTTTATTCTCAACTACAGTCCACGCTATAGAATCTTTTAATTCCAACTCGCTTGCAATTGAGGATAATTGCATGATGTTCCATCCTTCAATTTTGTCTTCTATATCACTAAGTCGTTTGTCTGGAGTTAGCTTTACAATTGCTGATGCTTTTGCCGCCCAGCCATCAACATTGCCACATATTCCTCTAACGTACTCCGCCAGATCCTCATTAATGTTTTTTTGCTGACCTGACGCATTATAATTCAGAATCTGCTCAACGGCATCATTCAGAAAAGTCTTCTGCTGATGGTCATATTCTTGATACAAGTTTTTAATTGCCTTTATTTCTTGACGAGCTTGGGCTTGCATTGAATCCTTTTCACCTAAAATAAAGAAGAAGCGCTGGAATGGGGAAGCAAAAAGTAAAGCAACAATTACATAAGCTGCTAAGCACGCCCATTCAACATAACGCCATTTATCAGGGTTGTCTTCTGCCCCTTTCGCTTTAATACTCATGAACAACAAGAATCCTAATCCTGCGACTAATGCCACAGCACCAAGGATTGCACCTGCAGGCTTTCCATCGGATGAATGGAGCAACATTCCGAAGAATGTGACGACTCCAATGCCTGCCAAACCAACTAAAGCAATAATGTTGGCAATAGAAATATTGCCGTTTTTCTTTTGTAACATACCTTATTTATTTTACTTTTTCCAACATAAATGTGTAACGTTCTTTTCCATTCCTTTGGACAGACGCTTCAAGTAAGCGGTTTCTGTTGGGCCGACAAACAAAGTCATCTTTTTTTAGGCTATTTCCGTCGCTACTTACTGCATCCCCGAGTTGGGTTATGATGATTTTATCCGTCCCCCACTTCACATGAAGTTTTGCTCTATATATTCGCTTTGTATGAATAGCATGATTCTCTAAGATACCCTCAGACGCTGATGTGAAAATAAAATAAGTCCACATGTCATCTATTTTCTTCTTCGTTTTTGAATCTTCAATCATGAGTTCATAAGTACTTTTCCATTTACCGATAAGCAAATCATGATTTTTCATCAAATCATCAAAATTCAAGAGTTCTCCGCCAGTTGCATCAAGAGCATCCTTTATTTGTATAGTAGGTCCTATACGATGTTTCTTGTCCGTTTGCTTTGCTGTCATTGTGAGGATTTTAATAACCTGCTCTGATGTTAAATCTTTATTTTTGCTCTTCAGTAAAGCTACGGCACCTGTTACAATTGGCGCAGCCATTGAAGTTCCATCCATTTCTTGAAATCCGTCATTGGGAGAGACCTTAATGCCATACTCTTTCCAGAAAGGAGCACATCTTTTTTCTGTTACACTCCAAATCTTAACACCGGGTGCCGCAACTGTACTATAGTGCAGGTTTGCTTCAGGTGCCTCTCCAAAATTGCTGAACTCAGCCATTTGGCCTTTACCATCAACTGCCTCAACTTTAATAATGCTTTCATCACGGTTTTTAGGGTCTAAACCCATTAAAACAGTACTATTTCCAGCAGAAGTACACAATACGCAGTTATGGTCATTGGCGGTTTTTATTATATACTTCCATAATTCTTCACCACGTTTGTCTTTCGTCATGGCATAGTTTATTTGATCTCCAAGAGGTATTTTTTTTGCGTCAGGTGGAAAATCTCTTCCAATGGAAAAGTTTACGACATCAGCGCCATGATATACAGCATACAAGATGCCTTCCATAATATTAAAAATCGTGAGTTGGTCTCCAAGAGAAATAGGAATCCAAGTACATTCAGGAGCGATACCAGAACACCCAAGTTTATTATTTTGAGAGCCAATAGCTATTCCTGCCACGTGGGAACCGTGACAGTATGAGGTAATGTTATCTTTTGAGGGGGACTTTGCTGGTGGTAAGACGTTTTGCGTTTTTGACGGGATGTTAATCCTATCTGTATATCGTTCACCGATTTCAGGATTGGACAAGTCAAAATAGCTATCAATGATTGCCACCTTGATATCTTTTGAGCCTCTTGTTATATCCCATGCTTCATACGCTTGAATTAACTTGAAGTATTCATCATAATTAGCTACTCCAAATCCGGGGTCAGATGGTTTTGCTCCTTCTGCCAAAATTTCATTAGTTGTTACTCGGAAATCTATTCCTGTAATTTTCTTTGGCAATTCTTCCGCAACCTCCAGCAGCTTATCTTCTGGCACTCCTAAGAGCATCGTTCCTGCAGTTGGATTATAGTATAGAATTTCATATCCCTGCTCAGGATAAATCTCCTTAAATGTCTTTGCAAATGCAGCCATGTCTTGCTTGAGGTTTTTGGAATTAAAAAACACAATAAGCTGGTCACAAATGATTTTTGAAAGAGAATCCTCGGGATTAATAACTATCCGTGAACTATCCACAGGCGGAATATAATTCTCATCTGGTCTGGGAAGTTCTTTCACCCCAGGAATACTGTCATTCCATTCTTTTACTAATGTAGTATCGCGAAGTTCGTGATAGGGGTCTTCCATCTTACCTATGGAGTCTGATGCAAAAGGACTGAACGGATTGTTCTGTATAGGATTTGTCCCCGATTCGCATCCTCTTAATAGTATAGCAAGTAAAAGGCAAATTAGAGTCATCCCCAAAAGGAACAACAATGTACGCCACAAGCATCCACCCACTCCCCACGGTTTCCAGAATGGAGGACGAGGAAACTTCGCACTCATATTGTTATTTACATTTCCAGATGTCATGTCAATCTATTTAAATATAGTTAACCTTTTCTCAAACATTCAAGGACTTCTTTAAGTTTGTCATTAGCTTCCCTGTCATAGTCAGGAACATTAATATGAGCAATAAACGCAATATACATGTACTCCAGCCATGTGTTGTAATTAGCTTCGTATGCTGGAGTGTATCTTTCCGAAGAAGATAGAATTTCATTAAATAATGCAGTCATCTCATCTTCTTCAAAATGTTCCTTGCGTTCTCTCTCTGTCCAGATATAGCAAGACAAGTTCTGTTCTTTAGCAACACGCCGTGATGTTTCTATTTGATCCTCTAATAAGTACCGATATCCAAAATCCATTACAAAGTCACTGATTGTTGTTGCAATCATGTCTGCAATGAGGTCTTCGTTAATGTTTGAAGTATTAAGTATATCGACATAGTCGGCAATCTCGTTTTCAATCCGTCCTACAAGATTTATGCTCTGAGCCGTTGAAATAATACAACCAACTAAATTTGTAAGAACAATTTCATCCATTTTATCAACACCTGCGAAGGCGTTCATGAATTGTACTCCGCAGATATTCTCTTGCCACAGCTTAACCACATCATCAGAGATAATGGAAGAATTTGTTCTCTTTAGAGAGTCTCCTTTAAATAGTTTTCTTGAATCGATTTTCTTTGATTTAAGATATTCGGCAGCCTCCTCTTGATCTTGAAATCGATAAGAGTTAATAAACACATTCCACATCTCACTCTCATCATTGCAATTCTCAAAATTGTTGCAACGTTTACGAATTAGTTCATAATCGACAATCTTTCCTGTTTCATGAACAGTTCTTCCTAATTCTGGAATGAGGCGATGTACTTCTTTGAAACTTTCAGCTTCTGTTATCTGCAAGGCCTGTAACAGATTTCCGAAATAATCAGGGCGTTCTTGGCATGCGAATTCAAGTTCCCGGAAAATACCATTAGCTTTACGTATGTTTTCAGAAAGGAGTTCAGAAGTGTCATCGCTTACATAATACTCCTTCATGATTCTAATTACATTCTTTAACGAAGAGACAATGACGTCGTTGAAGAGTTGAGTTCGCGTATTTGTGATTTTATCAGCAACTTTTGAAAGATTTTCAATGATGAATAATGCACCATCGTTATTGATACTTGCAGCCACATCCCACGAAAGTTCTGGATTGTCAAAAAAACACTTCACGAACTCACTATCGCAGAACGTTTTACGCATACTACGATAGTAGTCCTCTGGCATTATCATTTTGCTGGTGTCGGGTTGTGAACGTTCATTATCGTATAAGTTATTACCTTTAGGACTCGAAAATTTGTAGTCACGCAACACATAACTATTATGAAAATGTTCGTCTGGTCGAGTCCAGTTGAGAAATATTTTCTGTCCCTCAGCATCAAGTGTGGCGTCTGCGGCGAAACATTCATCGTAAAGTGTTTTCTTGAATCGCTGTTGCCAACGTCCGTTCATTCCATTGATGGTATTTTCAATAGCTTCTGGTCTAACACGCATATCAAGGTTGAATTTAGTGCCGACATAAAAGAGTGGTGATATATTTTCTGTAATAGTCATCGTGCGTCGACGATGTTCCATCGTATCACCGATGTTGTTCATTATCCAGTCTCTCAGCAAGTTAGGAATGTCGGAAACTTCGTTCTTCTCTTGATGATGACAATAGAGCAATATGTTAATCCGTTTAGCCTCGTTGTACATATTAAAGAGATAAGCCACTTTTCCACGAAGCAACACCGTAATAAGATTGGAGTCTTCCTTCATGGTTTCCTGAGCCAATTTTTTGCGTGAGCGTGCACCAGGGAAGTCGAGCATATCATTTTCCTTTAATATGTTCATCTTAACCTCGCCTTGAGTTAATTTATTTGCAATGTCAGAAGCAATGTTAGTGAAGCAATAGTTGCTACTATTCTCTAAATACTCTTCACCTATTTTAACTATGATTTCAGCACAGACCGCACAAACCTCGCTTTTTGTGAGACCTTGCAACTGTTGGTAGTTGTCTGTGTCACCCTCGCGCAAATAAACATCCGTAAAGTAAATCGGTTTTTCTATGAAAAGTTGGTTGAGACATTGTACGCTCATCACCGTATTTTCGTTAATTCCATCGTGTAGAAGCGCTTGTGGCGGCAAATAAACATACTTGGAAAATTTGAATTTAGCCAATGTTGCCAGTAATTTAGTGAAAAGCTTTGTCTGATAGGGTGATTTACACCATAGTATGGAGAACACCTCTACCCAATCAGTTATTGGAATCCGATTTGCCACAAGAGCTAGTTTTTGGAAATAGTCGGTATGTTGGAATGCCTGCGCCTCAGAAAGATGCTTGTAAAAATATGCCTTAATATCAAGAACATTGTCTGCTTGTATGGGAGAGGAGTAGTTCTCGCTATTGGCACTATATTTCTTGTATATATCATCAGCCATAGTAGTTATTTCAGCCTCACTGAAGGTTGTATAGCCTGTAATGTCCTTGTAGTATCCGTCGCACACCACAAGTACTATATCTGCAACAGTGAGACAGCGCATCATAATTGGATATTTTGCACTGAAACTTTTGGGATTTTTACTGAACGAGGAAAAACGTGTGACAACACCAGTCGCTTCCGTGTTGTCTGTCTTTGGATTCATTTCCTCTATGAAATTATACGTCTGGCCTTCAGCATTGATGACAAAGGGGCGTCCATTTTTCTGCAACATACAATTCATAAGGTACGACTTTCCTACCTGACTAACGCCATAGGCTGCTATGGCAGGATTGTCGTTTTCAACATCCACGATACTCTTAAGTTTGCGCCGTTCTTCTATAAGCTGAAGAAATCTCTGCTCATAGTGTTCGGGATGATATTGCTTTATCCATTTGAGACTATTATCAATATTCTCTATTTGTTTGTTCATTTCGAATGCCATATCATAATTATATTACAAATTGCAAAATTTATTCAAATTAGTTTTCTTGAATTTTAAGCGTAAATGCTCCCTTGTCCATCCAGAAATTACCATCACTCGCCAATGTCTGCAGATGCAAGTCCACGTCGTCTGTAGGAATGGTATCGCCTTCCATGTTAGTAACGTCTTCAATGGAAATTTGTTCTCTATCTTCATAGTAATTGCGTTGCAACATAATGTTCAATTGCGCAGAATTACTATTATTATAGATTGCGTAAAGGGGACGTGCTTGGTATTTGGTTGAGTTAAACTGTTTGCATCCAATATAACAGGGGAATACAGATATGCCCTTCAAAGTCGCAGTAGAATTCTCAGGCGTTAAGAATGGCGTGCGAACTTCTTGTAAGTCTTCATCGTATATTCCCACGTAGCAGGCTGTTGATTTCATAGTTTTCGCCAAACTTGAAAAATCAAGCACTAATCCGTTGAAACCCGTTGTCGAAGCAAGATATCCCACTTCTGCACCTACAGCCACTACAGCTTTCTGACTTTCCTGGAAATATCCTTCTTCCGTCGCTAATGGAAACCAACGACCAACTCTGTATTGGTTGAGTCTTACCAGACGATTGGGTGCAATGGGAATATATTTCAAGAATAGTTCTGTCAATGGTTCCAGATTTGTTGGGCGCCCAGACAACACCAGAATGTCACAATGATGTGCATACATTACGACTGACAACGCTTTGATTATCGGCTCCATCGTTTCCCTAACAATCGCACCAACAATCTGTGGATCGTAACGCCACAATAATTTTTCAAATCGGAAGCCAAAGTGATATTCAAAATGATTCAGCAGATAATCTGCGGGTTTTTCTTTTGGGAACAGCTCTTCGAAAGTATATAATTTTGTAGGTCGCCCTTGCTTAAGAAGTTCCAAGAAAAACTGAGACATTGGATGACTTACCTGAGTACAGAAATCCAATCGACAACGTCGATCTTTCTCGCTTTGATTAGCAGAATTATCTGCAAAGAAGTGATGCATAAGTTCCTGCGTTAGATGATGCTTTAGGTGACGAGCATCCTCCTCACTCATCGCCAACCGAATATCTTCAACGGTTTCTCTGTATGCTTTTGTCTCTTTGACACGAGGAATAGTAAGGAGTTCTTCTGGGGTCATCTTCTGAATACGAGAGGAAAGAGCACTCCCTATGCTCCCAATGGTATCCATCTCATTGTTTGTTCCCTCCAATATGACATCACGAATGACATTGTGAAGGATATCATCTCCAGCAGAATAGAAACTATCGTAGTAAAGCGGAACAGGGGTTAATCGTCCTTTCCCCTTCTGACCATATGCAGTAACCATAATGTCTGTTGTACCAGCACCTATATCTATTGTCCCAATAGTAAGTGCATTACCTTCAAACCCTTGTTCTTCCATCTCTTTACGCAGATGTCCTTTTAATTGGAAGAAATGGTCAACACGTCCACCATAACGTTGGGCCAGTTCTGCATATAAATAAACAAGTTGACTTGCAAATGCTTCATCGTACAACCACCCTCTGCGTTGCAACTCTTCAATATCATCTGTCGGCCGCAGCTTCGAAGGATCTGGTGTTATTGTCATTGCTGGTTGTAAAGGATTCTGTTTAACCAATAAATCGGTAGCATCCAAAGCTGCCTTACGAAGAGTAAATTGTTCCTCTATAGGCATTGCAGTTGGACATGTGATTATTATGTTTCGTAAATATCGCCTACAGTCAGTTTGCCCATGCATATCTCTAAACTTACTCGAATTGATGTAACATTGAGCCTGCTGTAGCATTTCTATCATAACGAATGTCATAAGTGACCGTCGGCTGTAATGACATTGAGTGTCCGTTTGCCCTAAAGAGAACAAGTCAAACTTTTTTGGGGTTTCTAAATATTTGCCATCGTCATCAAAATGGTCAGTAAACCCTTCTATGAATATTTGAGGATTCACTTTCAAGTTTGTTGGGTCATCATCAATTACCATCAACTCCCATCGGTTTTCATAAGGACGGCTATCCCACAAATAACGTTTTGGCGAGGAGTAGTTTGTTGTGCGTTCACTTTCTCCATGCCCTTCAAGAGAGCGATACACCAAATGTTTCGCCTCTTCCCCTACCCTCACTAACGAAGGCCATTGAAAAAGACTCTTATCCTGTGTCAAATCACCCCCAAAGTCTGCACGGCGAAAAACAATACGCATATCAAATGCATTCTCGTATGAACGCCATGGTTCCGACAGATCACGTAAACGCAACATTTTTGCCTTTGTAAAATCTCCCTTTTCAAAAAGTACAGCACATGTTCTACTGTTACCAATATCTACGGACATGTCCACTGGTATCTGCTTATCTTCTTTGTTGTATAAAGTTACTTCAGGAGCAGCGCCAGACAAACGTAAATAATTAATCAAGTATATGTAATATGCAATAAATTTGTATTTATGTGGCTTGTCTTCACGAAGATCTAAGCCAAGGAGTGAAACTAAATAATCGCCGATAGGTGCATCATTCTGACCGTCGGGAATATTCAGGAAACTACCTAATAACAAATCAGCACGATTACAAAGACTATATTCTTTACTCTCTCCGCTTCCCACTAAAAATGCGGGACGGAGAATACCTTCTCCTGCATCTTTAGCAAGCTTTGTGTCAAAAGCCCATACTAAACGATACTTCTGAATACCATTTCTTTGCTTTTCACCTATAGGTTCTATCTTGACTCGGCACCAGCCATGAGGATAGCCAGAGCTTTGACCACTTACCTCTTTTTCATACATAGGCATTGGAAGCCATTTCCCTAACAAAAGTTCGAAGCCTGTTTTAACCTCGTTCCCATTTTTAATGCGGAAAGATGACAAAGAGTTAATGCTCATAAGACACGGGTCACCAGATGGATAATTCTCCACCAAAGCCATTACGGTATCTTTCTTAAGCTTTGGGACTCCGCTTTCATCTAATCTTATGGCACCATTCGAAGTATCTTCATATAAGTTGTTATTCATTATATGATTAACTGGCACATATAGACTGTCTTTACTGCTACAAACATCTACACGAACTCTGCAATCATTTAGGAAGTCTATTGCCTCTAAGAATGTGTACTTTAGTGTTTTCCCACCGGTCAATACCAGTGGCTCATCCGGATTAATTTCAACTTGGGTGGTTTTGAAATGCAATCCCGTGTTTGCAATTAAACTGTTTGCAGTATACTTGTCCATATCTATAATATAAATTATCTTAATTTGTTTGAATTATCAAGAAATTTGAAACGCTCCAGAACTTTTCTTGGTCTAAAATTTGAATCACGTCCTCATTTGAACCATTTTTTATAGAATAACTTCCACTGGGAACAGAGGATAATATCTTTGCTTTGCGAGGAATGCTTATCTTTTTTAAAGTTCTAATATCTACCGATTGAAATTTGCTTATATCCATCTTGGAATAATCAATTTTTGTCTTTTTCAAAAATCCACCAGTTAACAGACCAGACTCCTTTAGTTCTTTTTTGGACGCAATTATAATATAACCGCTATTTAACTTTTCGGTTTGCCGTTCTATAGTTTTTTGTTGAGTTTGTATTGTTTTAGCTTGTTTCTCTTTCTCTTCACTAATCTGTTGTACTTGACTCGTTAGCATTGCAATGCTTTTACGATTATCATCCAAGTCAGATTTCAGTTTGGCTAACTCACGGTCTTTTGCGTCTAATTGTTGCCGAAGAGCGGTTATGATGGTTCGCAAGTTCCGTGCATCACTATTTCCTGACTCCA
Organism: Prevotella sp.; assembly: GCA_051878735.1. Lineage (GTDB taxonomy): Bacteria > Bacteroidota > Bacteroidia > Bacteroidales > Bacteroidaceae > Prevotella. The sequence continues at coordinate 36,450 of JBJEKR010000155.1, forward strand.
ATTTCTTCTCTAATTCTTCTATCCTGAAACGATGACGAGCTAAAATTTCACGGACATGACTGAGATTTTGTTTCATTCGTTGCCGATTCAGTCCCATATTTTCACCAGGAGTCGTGTTTACTAATAGTTCATGTTCTTCAATAGAGATACTATCCAACCCTTCAGCAATAACTGAAAGATATTCCTGCAAATCCTCATAATCCATACGTCCCTGAGCATTAACCGTTTCCAGAGAGTCTATGATCTTTCTCTGGCTCTTCTCCTTACCGCTCTCACCACATGATACTATTATTGAGGCGGCAATAAATAGTGAAAAACTTAATATAATCTTCTTCATATTGTTTTGTTTGATGTGTCAGAATTCAATAAAGTAACCCCAAAAAGATAAAAAACATATGGTCCTGCCACGTCAGTCGGGAGGCTGAACGTTGAGACCCCTATGACATGTCACGTAAATCCTTGACGGATTCCTATGTTCTTAAGTACAAACTGATATTCCATATTTGCAAATCTATTTTATTGTTAATTACAACATTTTCTCCAAATTCTACACAGACAGTACACCAAAATGAAGATTCAAATCTGCCAAAAAGCATCTTAATCTTTATTTATAAACTTCTAAAAACGCACTTGGAACGTAGGCGGAAGCTATGGTCATGAGCCCATCAATGATGATGGCGACCCTTTGCTGTCCATGATAACGGGCGACTTTACCGATAACTCCTGAAAATACACCTTCTATGACACGCACAGTCTGCCCAGCCTGAAATTTCCGAATCTCCGGTGATACAATGACAACATCCTCTGACTCTGAAGCACATATAATTTTAAGGCCCTCTATCTGGTAATCAGGCACGATGAGAGGCTTTTTGATAAGACGTGCTCCTTCGTGAGTATAACGATAATAAAATCGGAGGTGGGGGAGGTTTACGTTGTCGTAAACAAATGACTTTATCTCTTCTTCCGTTCCGCGTGCAAAGAAAATATTGGGAATACGAGATTCTTCAACGAACTTTCGCTTGCCGTCAACTTCCTTGACGGTCTTGATTGTCGGATAATATGCCTCAACATGCTTTCCTACCAAATAATCGTATGCCTTCATTTCGCGTCCGTAGGTAACACGGAGAGCATACCAATGGGGAACTTCCTTGGGGTTGCGCTTTATGGTTTTGAGAACACGACCCGACAGAGCATTTTTGGTGGTCACCCCTGTTTGTGAGTTCTCCACCACAACTGGCTTCTGGACTTCGGGGAGGGCATCGGGGACAAACCCGGTGCTGGGAGGAATTTCACCGCCTCCATGGGTGTTATCATCTATTGATGCGTTATCAGCGATTTTCATATCGGTGACCTTACTTTGCTCTAGACAGAACTCCGTTAAGGACATAAAAAGAGCGTGAGATCGTCCTGTTGTCCGTCCCACTTCCTGAGGCTCTAGCAATTGCCTATCATAGATGAACAGACAACGTCAGAGCCCACGCCGATATGAATAATCGCTACCATTAAGAGACCTATATAAACAATTCTATTGTGCCTAAAAAAGGTACAATCCGTGCTTACAAGGTCTCCACAGGAGTGAAATAATCACACCCGGAACATCTACCGTTGCTTTGTTCAAGACTATGATTCTGTGACTTGCTAGATTACAGGAAGTCTCAAACACTGCGTCGAGTAAACGCCTTAATATGTCTTGACTCTTGGCTCCCACCCACAGCCCTTGATGCAGACCTTGGCTATCGCCCTGTCGCATTCCGTATCGGCGTAGGCTTGATTGCTTTAAGAGTCGGTTGCAAATTTAACTAAAATAGTTTTATTAACCAAAAATCTCAATAATAAATCTCAATATTTTAACATTATTACACATTCCATGTGAATAAAATGCAAAAATCGTGTTTAAATAACATGTGTATAATAATACCGCATTTAAGGTGGCGGTGGAGGGCATTGCCACTCCCATGGTAGGCTTCCTATGGAAGGTTGGTTGACGATGGCATCAATGATTAGCATATAACGAACTGAATTTCGGGATACCTGCAATAACCTATGTTTAGCCAAATGTCTTTGAGAGTCTGAATAAGAAGAACTTTACATCTTCAATGCAGCTGTGCACCAAAATGCTTTATCTTTGGGTTTGGAGATTCAGCAGACGCATTGGCGGAGCTTTTGATAACGTAGTTGAGAATTTCTCCCTGCCGCTCATAGATGGTTGCTGCAACAGTATTGAAGTTTTCATGACTCAACCGACTTTTCGAGTAATATGACAATAATGTAATGCATATAGTCTTAGTGTAAAAATACCTCTCATCTCAGAATCCGTACACATTCCGTTTCATCACTTTAATCTTGTCGTTGATGCCATCAACCTTCCCTGTTGAGATGTTGTAGTGGTACATTGCAAGCGCATTGTCAAGCCCTGTCTTGTGCTTCTTTCAAATATGCGCTCGCCATTGCCCTTCTGGGGGGCTTGTTACTTGCGAACTAACGGTCGCAGACAGAAGGGTAAAGAAAATTCTTGAGATTGGCTAAAATGTTGAGTGTTTTTACCGTGTAAAATTTTCTTCCTGTTAATCGTGACGAACTGAAAAGCGATTCCATTCTGCCTCCATCGCGCCTCTACACCAAAGTCGGTGCAGAAATCCTTATTTTGGGCAAATGGGTAGGGTCACACCGAGTTTGGAATAGACCTTCACCGAGTTTGGTATAGAGGCATAGTATAGTCATGATGGACTTGTAGTGGACTTGTGGCGGTGTTTTTGCCCGCTTTTGGAGGCGCAAAAAGGCTTTTTCTCCTGTCTTGGCAGATGTGCATCTAACAGAAGCTGCCATCATCAGTTGCATGGGCAATGGCCGGCATATTACTTGTTCTGTAAGCAATCTTTACCTAAATTCTCTATGCAGACATTTCCTTTAACTCCCAGCAGTCCCGCAAAAACAACGTGTCAACCGCCCTGCTTCCAAAAGTCGAGTTAAGTTATCACATCTACTCGCCACTTGTATTATTCAAGACAGTGATGCAGGCCTGCATGAAATTGCGGTCATAACCCATGTCGCAGATTTCCTGATACCTTGCCTTCATTTCGCCGACCAACTTTTCGGGGTGATCAGCAAAATGCTTCTTGAGAATTTGGAACTCAGACCATTTTTTGAATTGGAATCCCAAGAAACTGTTCATCCATAACGGAGTGTCTTCGTCAATTGTTATTTGCCCGTCATGTTCCAACAAGCCACTGTATTCCTTTTGAATTTCCAGCATCTCATTGAACATCGTCTCATCGTCAATCTGATGAGCTACGAAATTGGAGATTGTCTCCTTTGCACGTTTCTCAACATCCGTAAATCGCGTATTGCGATGACGGTTCTTACCGAATAGGTCAAGAATGTAGTCAAATGCCATAATATTTTGTTTTTTAACATTAATACTCAGTGTCTAAATCATTTTCTTAATTGGGAATCCCTTCACCATTAATCCTTTCGCCCTTACCGTTCAATATCACGCCATCTTCATCATTGTCCTTGCAAAGATACATATCATAACCTATTGCCTCAATGCTACAGTAAGAAGGAGGAGTAACCACTCTGCCATCGGCAGTCATCAGTCCATACCATCCGCTCTGAGCTTCGTAGCGTCGGCATTTTGCCATCTTTTCCACGGGCATTGGCATGCTTTCCTCCGTCTCACTTGTCAGATTGCCTTCCTCGTCGTAGTTCTTCGAGGTCGCATAGTGCAGTTCGTCGGACTCGTAGGTCATATAGCTCACGTCGCTGACAAAGAAATCGCTAAGGATCTCGCCTTTACGATTGTATCGCTGCATAACGTGGTTGCTGAGAGTGACGCTGATGTATTCGTCATTGACCCAGACATCGCCTTTAATGGATGGAACAACGACGTTCAATGTACTGTCGAGAACGCTCTTCTCCACACCATTGTCAATTATCCAGTACTTACATGAATAGTCTATAGAAACATACTCAGGCTTCAACACCCATTTGCCATACTTGTCCATCATGCCGAATGCATCTCGTCGGTCATTATGCAAGACACAATAGCCATTGTGAAACACGTATCCCTCAGCTCCCGAGATGTAGGGAATCTTAGGGTCTATCACCACTTTGCCCGATGCATCGATGAACTTGATCCACCCTCCGTCATCTACCGATGCCAGTCCGTCGGAGAAAATCCAGGCGTGGTTGTACTTCGGCTCAATAACAGGCTTTCCCGTAAACATATTGAAATAGCCGTGTTTCTTGCCGTCACTGTAGCATATCAGCGAATCCATGCCCAACGGTTTGGCAATCCATGTAATGCCGGTAATGGTCTTTTCACCGTCGGTTGTCTTCAGATAGCCATCCTCGTCATAACAGGTGTAGTAGGTCACCAAGCGTGAGATATACTGCGTCTCATAATTCGAATCGCTGACCGAACCGTCCAACCCCAGACGATAGGAAGCACTACGGCAGAAATCCCAACAGGCAGCCACCGCCATCAGCAACATAAGGAACGCAAAGCTGCTGCCAACGATGCGACGCAGAACCTTGCCGTACTTGGAGTCATCCCGCATGCCCAATACCACAGTAAACCAATTGGCTATGCCAGACAATAGAGTTGTCAGTCCATGCCACAACAGGACGATTGCTCTTTTCATTGATGTCACCTTTGTCTTCTTCATCTCTTTTTTGTCTTTTACTTCTTCCATTTCTTCAAATATATAAATCGTTGTTATTTACCTTTTATGATAAAAGGAAGTACACGGTAACCACTTTTCTATCATAAAAAACTTCATTTTTCGGTTCTTTTTCTCTTTTTTCATTCCCTATTCGCAGCAAGCGTCGCGCAAGTCGGTCAGAATACCACAGAACTCAGACGGGGTAAGTATCGTTTTAAAAGGACTCGACTCGCCACTTGTGTGTACGAGTGTGATGCCACGAGTTTGCATCAGTGCATTTCGAAAAAGCTCGTTCTGTTCAAACATCGCCCTATAGGCACGGCGAACAAGTTGCCGATACTCTTCACCATGTCGGTCTATAGACTGTCCCTTCCACCAGACTTTCTGGTCAGTCTGCCACGAGGATATGCTTTTGTTCTTTGCCATGCCCCCTCCCAATCCGCAGACATATTTCTGCATGTCAACATCCTGTCTCTTAAGAGACTGTAAGAAGCCCTCCATGCTACCGCACTCCACTCCTTCGAAACGGAACTCATTGCCGTACATGTTGCTCAGCACGTTGGAAGGATACAACCCATTGGAGCGTATGTCCAGTGTATTATCTTTTGGATTATACATATCCTTCAGTTTGTGTCCATTCCTTGTGGTAGCCAAATAATCCTTATTCTTGTCCATAACTATTTTTTTATTCTACCTTTTATGATAGATTAGAGTAAAAGGTAACCCCACTTTTATCATCAACATACTTAATTTTTCATTCCTCAATATAAAAACAACGGCACCATAACTACGATTTCATCACCATCATAAACAGAGACATTGGTGCTGCAAAAGAGCAACACCAATGTCATAGGAAACAAATTAAATCTTTATTCGTTTAAAAGACCTTATTCTTATTGCTTATAAAGAATCCATTCAACATTGCCATAGCTATCGTTTTCATAGATATACATTAATTACCGTCAATCCCCAAAAGGCAAAAGTTCATCTTCGTTACCGTATTCATCAATAATAAGAATCATTAGTTTCCCATTCAAATTGAGACGAGTTATTTTTTTAATAAACAGCGTGTTGCAGACATGCGAAACATTAATATAACGTGAGTTCGACGAAATTCACCGATTTGTATAACCCAGATATAAAGAGAATTTCGTCGGAACTGTTCAGCGATTAATTTT
>JBJEKR010000156.1:0-10541 GCA_051878735.1 Prevotella sp.
TTTGCACAAAGGTACGCATAAATCTTGATATAAACTAATTTTCAACATCTACTTAACTATATTTTTTATAGAAGAAATTGCCTCTATTGATTTATCTATATAGAATTTTGCATTCTCAATATTTCCCAATTTCTTATAAAAATAATGAGCCTTATAATAGAAGAATCTAAAGTCATAACATTCTAAATCCTTTATTTTCTCATAAAAGGATTCCATTTGTTTTTCGTTTTCGCTATCTGGTAGATACTCATTTAATACTATTGCAAATTTCTGAAAATCATACATATATCTTATTATTAGTGACTGATTGAATCTATAACGTTCTCCACCCTGCACACAAATGGCATATATCTGTTGCAGCCTTTGAGTTGTGCCTTTAATATATCGAGTTCATCAATGGATGCAGGAGTTACAGGATTGTATTCTAATAGCAGATATTGCTTGGCATCCTTCTCCTGTCTCAGCAGAAAACCTTCAGGGACTTCCGTCCGACTCACTAACTGTGCTGGGGCAGTGAGCTCAAAAGACTTTGCCTCACTGTTCTTCCAATAATGGAATAGGATGTATCTGACGCTCTGATATGCCTTGACGGCTTCTTCCGACAGGTTATCCTCCTTGATGCCGAGTGCTATACGTCCTGCCTTCTCTGTTTTCTCTCTCGCTGCCGGCGATATGGCATACATCAGCACGAGGTCGAGTGTTCCTGCAAACAGTTCGCATTTCTTGGTGTTTCTCAAATGAATTTCCAGACTACCGTATATAAGGATGTCTTCGGCCACCATTACAGGTGTATCACGCTCTTCCTTTAGTTCGTATGTATTTGATTTATAATTCTCAGCGACTGTCGATTTGTTGTCCTTGTCTGAATTCACAATATCTTTTGTCGCAGAGATTTCTTTGGCACGCCAATCCTTCACACGTTGTATGGTCTGCTTCTCGATGGCTCGGATATAGGTTTCCATGAAATGGTAGTCTATTTCACCAAACGAGGTGACGGGAAGATACAACCTGTCTTTCTTAATCTTTTTGCTGGAAATAGAATCACCCCATGCAGTACAGGGGACAGTCCCTTGTACTTTTTTTCGCAGACCCTCTGATGTAAAGCCATCATCATCTATGATGTTCTTCACTGACGTCCCAAAAACTGCACTGTTCATAATATTTGATTTAAATTTACCGCAAATATATAAACTAATTTCCAAACATCCAAACATTTAGCCGATAATTTGCAGACAACTCCCTTTTCCTGTATCTTCCTCATCCGCCGTATAGTCTTACTATAACACGAGTTCATTGAATTTAAACTAATTGAAAGCAACAACAGAGACAACCATATTATCGGCAAAGGGTTCATCGAAACAGGCTCATTGATTATTTCCAATGGGTCAGTATACCTGTCCGTGTGATTCCTATAATTCCGCCTGCATGACATAGCGGTATTCTCCATCACCGTCCTTCGTAAACTTTAGAAGTCTTTCGACCGCCTTAATTTTCATTCCCATAGTGATTCAGATTTATTAAGAGGTTAAACAAAAAGTATTATCGTCGGCAAAGATACGAAAGGGCGACAAACCACTGTCCCGATTTGTCGCCTTTTGGCTTTGTTGGTGGGGAAAAATGTTGTTTAGTCGAAATCTGAGATTTTTCGTGCTATATATTCTGCCATCTTCACAGGCACTGCATTACCTATGGTTTGTTCCACAGCGGCACTACTGCCTACAAAGACGAATGACGGTGGAAACGTCTGCACATAGCTTCTCTCTTTGGTGGTCAGTGGACGCACGAGCGAGAGATCAGCGGTTTTGTCGGCATGATGGATTCTGTAGTTTGCCGGTATTGGGCGGTTGACGCTCCGTATTGTCGAGCAAGGCTCATCAACGGAGAAGATAGCTCGGCGGTTGTAGTTGCGCGGGTGTTGGTAGATGTATTCCGTGTCGATTGGCGTGTCATGGAAATACTCTCTTATTGTGGTTCTCTGCTTAGATAGTCCTGCTTTCAGATTTTCCAACAGGAAGTCATCCTTTTCGCCAAGCCTACCTATTACAAAATACCTGCGCCGCGTCTGCGGTACGCCCATATAGCTTGCGTCCCAAACGTGACATGTCAAGCCGTAGCCGGCTTTTCGGAACACGTCCATCGCCTCATGGAATATTGGCGATTTGTCAATGTTATAAACGTTTTCCATCACGAACCACTCTGGCCTTACGTCTCTTACTATATGGCTATATGTGCGTGTCAGGTTTGCACGCTTGCCCTCAAAGTTGCGTTTCCCTGCAATGGAAAAGTCTTGGCATGGCGGTCCGCCGATAATAATGTCGGGCGACAAGGCTTTGAGTTCCTCGGTAATGTCTTCTGTCGAGAGGTCGCACTTGTATATCGGGTGACTGAAATTCCTGCGATAGGTGTCTATTGCTGGCTGCCAGAAGTCATAGGCGGCAACTATGTCGAACCCTGCGTTTTGGAATCCGAGGCTCATTCCACCACAACCTGCGAAGAGGTCAACCAATCTTTTTCTCATCGACATACTCCTTTATGCAGTTTGCAATGTACTCTCCAAGTTTCACGGGCACGGCATTGCCTATGACTTGGTTAAGGTTTGTTTTTGTTCCTTCCCAAACAAAGTCGCGCGGAAAGGTCTGTATAAGCCCGCGTTCCTGACAGGTAAGTGAGCGAATGTCGGGGGTGAGTGGCACTGGGTCGGCAGGGTGACCCTTGTAGCCCTTCGGCACGGGGCGGTCAACGCCTCGTATGGTCATCGAAGGCTCGTCGATGCTGTAGATTCCGCGTCGCTTGTATGAGGTTGGTACGCGGAAGTAGTAATTGAATCCGAGCGAGTTACCGAAATAGTCCCTCAGTGTCATGCTTTCTTTTGCTTGTCGGCGCAGGAACACTTCGCGTGCGTCATCATCTTTTCCGCCGAATACGCCAAAAGTTATGAATCTTTTGCGTATCTGCGGCACTCCGCACTTGCTTGCATCGAGAACCATCTGCGTCAGTCCGTAGCCTGCCTGACGGAACATTTTGTTAACGGTTTTCAGTGTCTGGCTCTTTTCGATTACGGCAACGTTTTCCATGACGAAGAAGCGTGGCAACAGGCGTGTCACGATTTCGGCGTACGAAATGGTAAGTTTAGCACGTCCTCCGTTCTCGTCCCGATGTCCTGCCGTTGAATAGTCTTGGCATGGTGGTCCTCCAATTATGATGTCGGGATGCAGCCGCTCTATGTCGCTAAGGTCGGTAGTGTCGCCGAGGTCGCGCTTTATGGCTGGGTGGGTGAAGTTACGGCGGTAAATGTCAAGGGCTACGTCCCACCAATCGAAAGCCGAGACGAGTCGGAATCCTGCATTTTGAAATCCGAGCGACAGACCGCCGCAGCCGCAGAAGAGGTCAACTACCTTATATTGTTTTGCGTCCATTTTCTTTCAGTTGTTTTGTGAAGAAGTGATTTTCCTGTACATTGTCATCAGCTTTCCAACAATTTCTTCCTCTGGCGTGTCGGGCTTGAAGCCGTATGCCGACCTTACGGCAGCATCGTTCTTGCGGTGTGCTTCACGCAGGGAGTCGGGCATCAGCGTGGAGTTATAAATCGTGTCTATCGTACAGTTGCCATGTTCGGCGCGCGCATCCAGTATGCTTTTGGCTGTCGATGCTATCTTCTCCTTTTGCCCTTCATTGGCGCGGGGCCAGGGGAAATTATTGAAGACAATCTGTGTGCTGTAGCGAGGACGGAAATCCTTGTAGCCGCATACCGCCCTTACCCAAGCCATGTGTACGTCACTCTGCAATATGCCGAAATGGAACAGCGTGGCATTTGGCATCAGCTTTACAAGATTGCTGAACAGCTTGTCCTCAAGTTCCTCTTTTCGGAAAAACCACATTGGTATGTAGTCACGGTTTTCCGATGATACTTCGGGTATGACGATTATATCGCTTTCAGGCAGATTGGTGACGTGGAATTTCGTGGGATAGTCGGCAAGGCGGCGCGTTCCGGCATCGGAGCTTTCCATCCTGAATTTCTTGACGTTCTCTATTCTCTTCCTTGCGTATGGCATTTCCTTCTGCTCTTGCGGTGGACACTTGGCAAGCCATAACAGCCAGCGGTGTTTGCCCTTGATCAGTTCGTTTGCCCCATACCACTCTCTGAAATATTTTGCTGCATTAGGCTCCAACGCAAGGAAATCACTCTTCTGCTTGTCGGTGAAAAGATAATTTTGATCGTCTATCGGCTTATTGCCTATTCCCGTTGCCGGCACATCGCATATAGGAGTTGTTCTCGACACGACAAACGTAGTTTCCTCGTCGCGCAAATAAGGGCTGATGTTTTTTGCCTTTTGGGGAATTTCCTCCACCGAGTATATCGTGCCACCACCGTTGCCGTTAGAAGGAGATATTCCGATGATGGTGCAGTGCACCTGTGCCTGGTCTATGGATTCGCTATTCCAAACGAAAGGCTTGTAGGCGAAATTGATGGTTAGACCATAGCGTCCGAGCAACGATTTCCACAGAAGCGATGCCTGTTCGCCTCTTGTGATGTTGATTGTCGAAACGAAAGCTGTCCTTATCCCCGTCCCCTGCATGTAACGCGCCGCTTTCAAGTACCAGCCGCTTACGATGTCCATGTTGCCTGAGCCTTGGCAGTCATCGCCAATGGCAGCCGTGAGTGAGGTCTTTTGCCTTGCCGACCGGCTTTTCTTTCCCTTGAACGGCGGATTGCCTATCACATAAGACACGATTGGGCGTGGAGCCACAGAATCCCATTCCACCGTCAGCGCATCGGCGTTCACAATGTGCGAATAGCTCCGCAACGGCAGGAAGTTGAGTTCACGCGATACGATGCGCTCCGTATCCATCATCATCTGAGCCTCTGCAATCCACAGGGCTGACCTCGCCACCGTCACGGCGAAATCGTTTATCTCAATGCCATAGAAGTTTTCTATCGACACCTTTATCGGCGTAAGTTCACCGCCCATCTGCCTCTCGCCGCTATACAGAACCGCAAGCACCTCGTTCTCAATTCGGCGCAGCGACAGGTAGGTCTCTGTCAAGAAGTTGCCCGAACCACAGGCAGGGTCAAGAAATCGCAGACTGCCCAATTTGTCAAGAAATTCCACCAACCTTTTTCTTCGTGTCTTGTCCGCCGCGATCTGCATAATCTGCTTCTGCTCAGCCCTTAGGTCGTTGAGCAACAGAGGGTCGATGACGCGGTGGATGTTCTCTACCGACGTGTAGTGCATACACCCCTCACGACGCGTCTCAGGGTTCATTGTATCCTCAAACAGTGCGCCGAATATCGTCGGCGAGATGTCGCGCCACTCGAACCCCGCGCTACACTCGCTCAGCAGCAAATCTGCAATAGCGGGAGTCAGGTTTGGTATTTCCACGTTCTCGTCGGCAAACAAGCCACCATTGACGAAAGGGAACGCTGCCAGTTGCGGCTCGGTGTAAGGATCACGCTCCTCCTCTGGTGTGTTAAGTATGTTGAACAAATCAATCAAAGCCTTCCTCATCTGCATCGGCTTGTAGGAAGAAAGATAGTCGTGGAACATGCTGCGACTCGCACCAAACAGGCAACTGTCCTCGGCAAAAAGGCAAAATACCAGCCTCACACAAAGAATGTTGAGCGAGCGAAGGCACACGTCTGATTCCGGCTTTACATACTGCCTATGAAGTTCGTCGTAGAGACTTCCTATCAGTTCGCCAGCCTTGAACGACAACTGCTTCTTGTGGCGCAGCTCTGCCGTTCCGTCATCTATGAGGAACCGCAGCAGATGGTATTCGCGTTCTAGGCTTTTCAGCTTTATTTCGAACGGTTCACCGTCAATTTTCTCCATGTCGTAAACGAGAAACGACTTGAAATTGCAGGTCACAATCCACCTCGGGCGCATCGAGTAACTCAGCCCTGCCGAATAGCGCAGAGCCTGTTCGTATGGTGTCAGCTTCTCGTTGTCACTCTGCCTTTTTGCCCTCAAAAGATCCTCATTTGCCGACTTTTGCTCTATCACCACTTTTGTCGAAGGAATGTAAGCGTCGATGAACTTCACCGACTTCAGATGCACGGGAAGCTCAAACGATATGAAATTGGCGGGAGTATCCACGCCGAGAAGATCGTGTAGCAACTGATACCAAAAGCTCTGGCTCTCGCCCTTCTCATATCCCCTGTTGCTCCAGGTCTTTATGAAATGCCTTGCGGCAGACTCTCTGTTCTCGAACATCGTCATTTTAAGTTTTTAATAAAAAGAAGCAGCTTATTTTTTGCAAAGGTACTAATAAAATCCCAAAAAGCCAAGCATTTTCCTCCAAAAAGTTTCAATGCGCAGCAATTCAACCTTCAACCTTCAATCTTCAACTCCCTCACAAGTCAATCCCGTACCACTCCGCAATCTGCCGCGCCGCCACAGGCGACACCAACTTGTCGCGCTTCTCCACTCCGAGACGGCGTAGCTCCTCGTCGTGCTGCGCCATCCACCGCCCAAACGTGCGCTTGGTCACCCCGATCGCTCCGCAAGTTCCTTTTTCGATATGTATTTCATTGTATTGGCTTATGCTTTTGTCTCTTGCAAAGACAATGCAAATATAGCCAAAAGGAGGCAGAAATAAAAAAACACATGCGGCAGTTTGTAACGTTTTTTCCTCAGCGGTCGCTCCGCCATGTGACCATCGCCATATAGCGGCACAAAAGCAATGCCTGGCGAGGAAAAATTTTTCTCTGGCGAGGAAAAAAATTTTTTCTCGTAGGGAAGATGGTTTTTCCTCGCCATCGGCATTAAAGCATCCCTCTGATAAAATTGCAGAAACGTAAAAGATTAATCATAAATCGAGCAGGAGTTAAACGCTAATCGTAGGCGTTTATCTCCTACTTTCACGTTTACCGACCTCTCACACCGCCGTACATGCCGTTTGGCATATGGCGGTTACTATTTTGGATTCCATTCGGAAGTACAGGGGACAGTCCCCCGTACCATCGCCTTTGTATAGTATGTCTGTCGCAATCACCCTCTTGCCGAAACATGGAGAATGATTTTGCCGTGGCAAAGTTAAGGATTTATTTGCAATCTGCCAAACAAATCACAGCTTTTTTTGAAAGAAAGGAAATATTGTGGCAATCGAAGTATGCGCTACACTGCTACAACGCTACAGTTGTTTTTCCTTGCCACAAAACTTTGCAGTTGAGAAATATCGCCGCATTTTCAACTGTAGCACTGTAGCGTGTAGCGCTTATGAGATGCTGTCACGAAAAGATTGTTTTCCCTTCTTGCCAAGCATCTTGATACTTTCAAGATACACTTGTTCCACAGATGAAAGAGTTTTCACTTGATATTTCCGATATTCGGCAAGTGCCTTGTCCATTGCTTCTTCATAACTAACATAACCTGTTCTTTGGAACAACCCACTGTCTGAAACGTATGCCTTGAACAGACTTTACACAATAGCCTACGGAAATTATAACATCGAGGTTGTAATACTTCACCTCCTTCGCCTGTATTTTCCCTTTTATTGCGCCATGTTGAGTGGTATGTCGGAATTTCCGAACAACCACTTGCTCGTCCTATTCTCCTTCTTTGAAAATATTGGAAACATGTTCACTGATAAGTATATAAAATTTCCCGAACTGCCAAACAATTCGGGAGTTTTTTGTTCTTGTATGAAGGAATATGCCCAATTTGCTTTTGCCCATTTTGCCCTGCAAACCTTACTTAGATTTATAAGACATTGTTTGTCTGTGCATTATTAGTCACTGGGCAAAATGGGCAAGGGCAAATTACCTGTTTTGAACTTGCGATTGTCTATGGTAGGGTCTCGAACCTACATAAAGTCCCCTTGAAATAAAGCATATTCATCATCTGAGTGAAAGGTTCATCATCGGTAACGAATTTCTGTCCAAGAAAAAGCAAACTTTACTCATACTATACTTTTTGCATTATATCTTTTATTATAGATTATCCAAACAGTTCCTCCATTGTTATAGGTATTGGTGATATTTCCGAATACATATTTTCATTGAGTCCATACGTGGTGACAAGGCTTACTTGTACTCCACCCTTGTGTCCTGTCTCCTTTTGGAAGGTTTCCATACGTCTAACTATATTTCTATACTCTTTCTCATCAAGTGTATAATCATCCTTGGAGTATTTTATTTCACAGATGGTCACGATACCGTCTGCACGATCTATAACCAGGTCTATCTGAACGGCAGGTTGACTGTTCTGACTGCGCCATGCATAGTATTCATGCCTGATGGCATCAAGGCGCAAGCCATGCACAATCTGCCTAACATGCCAAAGGCAGACCCGCTCAAATGTCAGTCCATACCAATTGTTTTGCTCGGGGGTGCCAAGTGTGTTGCGCCAGAAATGCTCATCCGTCACTCTGCGAGTGCCAAAACGATAGTGGAATAGAGAGAAGAAATCTACCAACTGATAGATTCCATTCTTCTGTAGTGTGCCGTTATTGTATCTGCGTACAAAGTCGCAATGTTCCAGATCGTCTAACATATCACTCAGATGGCCATTGTCAGGAATCTTCAACCCATTTGCTATTTCTGTTCGAGTGTATCCGTCACGACATGTACTGAGTAAACGTACTATTTCCATATAAGACTCAGCATTCTTAAACAAAGAGTTGAAGAGCCTTTGGTATTCATCTTCCAGTTCTGGCTCAGATGAAAAGAAGAGCGTGTCAATGTTGTCTGGAACATTCTTCTTAGGGTCAAGCAAATAATTATTGGAATCAAAAATATTTCGGGCGGAAACTTGCGAATTTTTAACGTTTCCGCCCGAAATAAGGTTTCAAAAGTAACATTTATATTGCTTACATCGTATTTTGCACCTTTGAATTTTTGATAATAATTCAAAGGTCATGTATTCTTGTCTTATCATTTGTCTTTTATGAATTTGCAGGATCGGGATTTAATCATTGAATACGGGCGGAAAACGAGATAATTTATATGTTACCGCCCAAGATAAAAAACTATCATAACCGTATCAATAATTTATGAAACAATGGTAGGGTCTCGAAATTATATAGAGATTTCATAAATAACGTGAGTTCGACGAAATTCTCTTTATAATGCGCCAATGACTGGGAGTGTGGGCGTCCCGCCCGCACCCTGCGCTCCATCAAGCATAAATATCGGCTATTTGGATATTACACATTCCGCAAGGTGCGGGCGAGACGCCCACACTCCCAGTGCTGACAGCTGGGTTATACAAGTTAGTGAATTTCGTCGAACTAACGTTAAATAGACTTGCATATTTGAATTTGTCGTAGCAAACCTTACAGTGTGGTAATAGTTACAAAGCACTCGTTATCGTCCCGAAGGCATCCCGAGACCATCCCGAAGGATACCGAGAGGCAAAAATATTAGATAATGGCTTTATCGTTTAACAATACAACAGTTAACGTTTAACATATATGTACGAGTCAAGAGCTTACCACGATTTTAACATCAAATTGACAATTACTGTTGCCGAAGCACCTACACTTCCTGTGTGTTGGATATGGAAACCACCGAATGTGTTTGGACGCGGCATTTCCGCTGTCAGCTGTTGGCTTCCCCCTTCTACGTTGCCGTTTTCTATCTTTGCCGTTATGGTCTTTTCGTCGGCTACCAATGCCACTTTACAGCCTCGTTTGAACAGGTCGCAGCGTTCCTCTTTTGTCAGTGGCGACACAATGCCATTCACATATTCCACAAGATACACCACAACGGCATGGTCGTAGTCGGGTGTTCGCTTGAATCGCAATCCGTAGCCTGTAAGCGTCCTTGTATTGAACTTTATGCAGATGTCGAGATACTGTCCTGTTGCCGAGCCGAAGCCCTGTCCTGCCGTCTTGCATGGGTCAAGCGACAAGATGCAGATCTGGTGTTTCACCTCGGCGTTTTCGTCTGAAGGTGTGAACATCATGCGCGCCCCTCGCCTTGTCTGTACCAATCCCCATGACTTTTCTGCACCATCCATACCCTCGGCAAATCCCCATGCGCTTTGCGTGTTGTCTGCTGCCCAATCGTATTCTGCCGTGTCAGCTGGCTTGTAGCAGTCGAGAGTCCATCCACCAGGCACGATGTCCTTTTCCACCTGCAACGCAAATGGAGGCAATGCCAATGGCAGCGGTTCTGTTGGTGTTGGCACGTCGAGTGGTTTACCGTTCAGCGTGCAGTCTTTCATCGTGCAGAGGTGTCGAGGGTCAGGTCGTTTACACCATTCCACCTTCAAATGCGGATCGTCGCTTGTCCATCGGCAACGCGTCATAGTCACAGGTCCACTCACCTTTGTCAAGTACTGCGTTCCCAATGTCTTGCTGTGCAGGTCGCAGTCCTCAAACACCGCCCCGTGTTTTCCGTCTGTGGTATAGAACGGTTTGCTGCTGAAGAATGTGAAACGACAGCGTCTGTAAACCCCATTTCCACACAGAGCATCGTCTGTACACTCGAAATAGCAGTCGTCGAAAGTAGTGTTCTCTGCTCCGAGAAACGGACAGAGATTAAGTCTCGATATGAAGTTGCAGTTTTTCAGATGGTAGTTCTCGCCCTCGCAAATGGC